>JBCBHT010000393.1:0-5621 GCA_038525335.1 Cyanobacteria bacterium J06621_15
AAGAAGTAAGAAGTAAGAAGTAAGAAGTAAGAAGTAAGAAGTAAGAAGTAAGAAGTAAGAAGTAAGAAGTAAGAAATAGGGGGTTGGGAGTAATTTACTTTTGACTTTTGACTTTTGACCTTTACTGATTACGAATTATACTTACATAGCGCTATAAGTAAATCAATGAATTAATGGATTGATAAATAAATAATAAATTCATGAACCAGCGATTGGGTTTGAGGTCAGATACTGAAAATACACCGGGGAATGGTAACTTATTCTCCGGTATTTGGATTCGGTGGAATAGTCTTACACTTGCAGAAAAAGTTGTTTGTACGAACATCATTTTGATTCCTTTATGGTGGATGTGGGGTTGGAGATTTTACTTTATTTTTTTAGTCCTGGGTATTGTTGTTTATGAATGGTACAGTAATAAAGAAATCCGTTTTTCTCGTCCGAGTATTGCTGCTTTCGCAATTATTGCTTACGGTCTATATGTTTTAACCGTGCGATATTTTTATGGAGAAATAGAAGGTTTAAGACTCAATTTTAATACTGTAATTGCTCCTGTAAATAATATAGTTTTCTTTGGTTTATCACTATGGTACGTTCAAAATAAAAAAATACGTATTCGTACTTCTGCTGTTTGTTGGTCTGTTACATTTCTTATTGCCACAATGTTATTAACATGGGTAATTATTTATTTTGGTTTGAATCAAACAGACTATGTAATTCCTCTTTCAATTTATGGTATTTTAACTGGTAAAGCAGGAGAATTTACGCCGGGAGATGGTAATAGTAACTTCTTAATGCCTTATTTACCTCAAGATGAATCTATCGGAGGAATGGTACGTTATTTATACTTTTTTCCAGGTCCCGAAGCTTTAGCTTTAGCTATGGGTTTTGTTTGCTTGTTGTCATTAGATATAAAAAATCGTTACTGGTCAATACTTTTATTATTGAGTTCGATTTTTTTATTAATAACAAGTGGAACTCGTTCGGTTTGGATTAGTTTACCAATAGTTTTGGGTTTGCGATATTTATTTATGGCTGGTAAAGTTTTTAGTCCGGCATTTGTTTGTGGATTATTAGCTATTATCAGTTTAAGCACTTTATCGGTTCCTACTATTAGTAATACTGTAGCCGATAGTTTAATGCATACCGCTGACAAAGCAGCAAATGCTCGTGCAGACTCTACAGAAGTTCGTAGCGAAATTTATAAATTGACAATCAAAGATTTAGAAAATGCTTCTAATTCACGATTTATATTTGGTCATGTAGTTAACGGAAAAGGAATTTTACCAGGATACAAACCAGCAGAAGTCGGTACGCATAGTTTTATTTTAGGAACCTTACTTTATAGAGGAGGTTTGTTAGGAACTATGTTTTTCACAACTTTTTGGGTATCACTGCTTTGGTGGCTATTTAAAACGCGATACGATAGACCTTCATGTCTATTTGTATTTGTACTTTTTAGCTTAACATTTATCACCATGGAGTTAGAAATGCCCGTTTTACCAATTACTCTTCTTTGCGTTATGCTTCGTTCAAATCAACAAAAAAAATCTTATAAAGTATTATGATTTTGGGTTCGTAGTTGCGCTTCAGCGCCAAATATTGAAATCGAAAAACGCGCAACTACGAACAATTTTCACTTACAGCATATTTGATTTTTGTGAGGTACATTCGGACGGGCAGGATGCTCCGAACTTTGACGGGAAGAACATCTCCCCGTCAAGTTCTCTCCATCCCACAAGAGTTTTAGAATATACTTGTGTACCTCATTTAACTGCAAACTGCTGTATAAGTAATTAAGGAGAACTGTGCTTATTATAATTAATGGTTGTTATTAAGTTGTAAACTACTACATGTTTGGCGCTAAAGCGCAACTACGAACATGTTTTTATTTATAAGTAATTAAGGAGAACTGTGCTTATTAAATTAATGTTTGTAATTAAGTTGTAAACTACTACATGTTTGGTGCTAAAGCGAACTACGAACATGTTTTTATTTATAAGTAATTGAGGAGAACTGTGCTTATTAAATTAATGTTTGTAATTAATTTGTAAACGACTACATGTTTGGCGCTAAAGCGCAACTACGAGCATATTTTTATTTATAAGTAATTCAGGTATATTTCATCTAAAAAAATTGTTTATGATATCTAAGAACACAGAAATAAAGCAAATAAATATCGATACAAGAAACCCTTTAGTCAG
Organism: Cyanobacteria bacterium J06621_15; assembly: GCA_038525335.1. Lineage (GTDB taxonomy): Bacteria > Cyanobacteriota > Cyanobacteriia > Cyanobacteriales > Nostocaceae > Rivularia. The sequence continues at coordinate 2,202 of JBCBHT010000393.1, forward strand.
CGTAATTATAGGAAACTATAACTATGGCAGATTTATCGCTGAAGCAATTGAGAGCGTTTTAAGTCAGACATATGAAAATTTTGAGTTAATAGTCGTTGATGATGGTTCAACGGATAATTCACGAGAGATTATAGAGAGTTATGGAGATAGGTTAACTGCAATCTTTCAGGAAAATGGAGGACAGGGTGCAGCATTTAATTCGGGGTTTGCTGCTTCAAAAGGTGAGATTATTTGTTTTCTTGATTCTGATGATTATTACTATCCAGAAAAAATTACAAAAGTTGTAGCAGCATTTGAGAAAAATCCCGATTGGATACAAATTTCTCACGGTCGTACTTCAGTTGAAGGTGATGGAACTGTCATCGGAAGAGACCCAACTTTTTTTAGTCAAGGTGATGTGACTCAACTGCTACTCAATTATGGTAGGTATGCTTGGAGTTTAACTTCAGGTTTAGCATATAGACGTTGGGTGTTAGAAAAAGTCTTACCTATTCCGAAACTTCCCAATGGAGGAGATACTTATCTGACTGCTACGGTACCTTTTTATGGAAACGTTGGAGGTATCAAAGAACCGCTCATGTTTTACCGCTATCACGGTAACAATGTAAATGCAGGAAGTAGTAATTTGGACTATTTGATTGAACAACGGGAGCAGACAGCAATATGTATTAATAAAGCTGCAAGTCAATTTGGATTTGAAAAAATTTTTCATATTGAAAGAGATGCGGATTATCGCAGCTTGAAAGTATTAGAAAAAGGTGTTTCATCCCCGAAAGAAGCTATCAAAATTTTTTGGATGACTTGGCTGGAAAGTCGAGCTATAGGTCATAGCTTTAAAGATACTATGGAAAGATTTGTAAGACGTGGTGTGTGTACTTTATTTCCTAAAGAAGCACCAGTATACTTACGTTTAAGACTTCGAGGATATCTACGCTTTAAACTAAGTCGTAGAAGATTTAAAACATTAATTAACTATTAATTAGAAAGATTAGAAAAAATATAATTAACCGCATCTATGACTATTTCGCTATTAAAGAATAAAGTTTCTGATAATGACGAATTTAAAGCAGAAAAGCTGCTTATTATACCAGGGTATTGCAATGTTTTAGGAGGTACAACCGTTAGTCTTTTAATGTTGGCTAAAGGGTTTGAAAGGTGTGGATTATTAGAAAAAGTACGTATCTTAATCCATAAAGGTTCATTTATGGAAAAGTATTTTCAAGATGCAGCTTTAGATAATTGTGTAGAATCAATTGAAGCTGCTAATCCCGAAGAATTTTTGAAAAAAGCATTGCGATGGGTAGAAAGACAGCCAAAAGAGTTTCCTTTATTGTTAGATAATTGTGTTTGGCGGAGTTATTTACCGATACTTACATTATTTTCGCTATCTCTTCGTTTAAGTGGTCGTCAGCTTTATCACTTTTGTCATGACTTAGCTTTATCTCATAATAAACTTGGATACCTAGCTAGAAAAATTACTTTTTTTAGTCTTTCTCCTGGTGCTATTTGTAATTCTCAATTTACATCAGAACATATTCGTGGTTTCATGCCAGATATAAGAGGAATTCTCTATCAACCTGTTGACTTAGAAAAGTTTAATCCTCAACGTGTAAATAGCACTGTTCCAGATAATTTAAAATCAATTATAAATTCTGGTGCGAAGATAATGCTTACTCCTTCACGTATTAATAAACCAGGAATTGTTAATGATAAAAATTTGCGAGCATTAATTCCGGTATTAAAGCAGTTAAAAGCAATGGGTGAAAATTATCATGGGGTCGTGATTGGGGAAGACCAATCAACGAACAATAAATATAGTCGAGATTTGTTAGAAAGCGCTATTAATGCAGGAGTTGCAGACCGATTTACGATTCTACCCCCAGCTTTGAATATTGAGGATTACTATAGATATGCAGATGTAGTGGTTACTCTCGCACCAAGAGAACCCTTCGGAAGAACGGTTGTTGAAGCAATTGCTTGCGGTATTCCGGTAGTTGGTAGCAATACTGGTGGTATTAACGAGATTTTACAGAATTTTGCTCCTGAATGGACTGTTGAAGTAGATGATTCGGTAGCGGCAGCAAATACTATAATTAATATTGAGAATAATTCACATACAAAAGAACTTTTAGATAAAGGATATATTTGGGTCAGAAGCCATTGCAGCTTGGAAAGCTATGCCAAAGGAATGATGCAATTTACAGGTTTAAATGTTATTCCAAAAAAGGAGTAGTAAAAGCATGGATAAAGTTTTCTTTTTAACCGGTGCTATACCCCCTCAAACAGGAGGAGAACTTTATAATTATCAGCTTTCAGAGTATTTGAATAGATTGGGTTGGGAGCAAGAATATATCAGCCTACACGAGCGGAAAAAATACTTAAGGCTTGGAAAAATACCAATCATTGGAAATATAATCGTATCTGTGATATTTGCAGTCATTTTGCTTGAATATAAGGGGATTTTAGTAGAAGACCATTATTTTAGTAAATTTTTATTTTTAACAAATTTTATCCACAGTTTTTTTTTGGAAGCAAAATCATTGTTTTAGTGCATCTTTTTTATAACTACGATAGTAATGATAAATTTGCGATTAGAAGGTTTATTAACAGAATAATAGAAAAAATTCGATTATATTTTGCTGATTTAATCATCACCACTAGCGAATACTCTAAAAACGAAATAGTTTCTGTCGGAATTAATTCTGAATTAGTTCATGTATTACCACCTGGATTAGATAGAGAAAAATTCAAGGATTTATCACTAGATAGTAAATTGGGTCGTGAAAATAGAAAAGAAATTTTGTGTGTAGGTAACTATGTTCCGAGAAAAGGTATAATTTATTTGATAGAAGCTTTATCAAAAATCAAAGAAAAGTCTTTTATCTTAAATTTGGTTGGTAATCGCAAAAATAATTCTGGTTATTATAATCAGTTGAAACATGCTGTAGAAAAGCTAAAACTAGAGGAATTTGTGGTATTTCATGATGGTACAGACCAAGAAAATTTGAAAAAATTGTATGCATCTGCTGATATTTTTGTTCTACCTTCTTTAAAAGAAACATTTGGAATTGTTTTTCTAGAAGCAATGCATTACAAATTACCGATAATTACAACTAACGTTTCTGCAATGCCAGAATTAGTAGAAGAAGGTAAAAATGGTTTGTTAGTTCCACCAGCGGATTCTCAAGCTTTAGCTAATGCTATATCAGAATTAATTGAAAATCCAGATTTAATAAAAAATATGGGAGAAATAGGGAGTAAAAAAGTCGAAAATTCTTATTATTGGGAGCAGACTTGTTCTAGATTTGCTGATATTTTGGAGGGAGTAGGTAGTAGAAGTAATGAGTAGTGAGTAATGAGTAATGAGTAGTGAGTAATAATGAAAATTAGAACAGCAAAATATAATCGAATTTTTTCTAT
>JBCBHT010000394.1:0-5620 GCA_038525335.1 Cyanobacteria bacterium J06621_15
AAACTGAGAGCGACAACCTTGAACTTCTGCCAATACTTCTTGTGGGCTTCTAGCATTGAACAAAGGTAACTTCCACATTGTCCAATACATTTCTGTAGGTTCGGAAGTTTCGTTAAATTCAATAGCAGGAAAATATCCCTGGTCTAATACATATTGAATCTGACGTGCTATTTGAGCATCATTTAAAGGTGGTAAGTATGAAAGGGTTTCGTAGCGACGCTCTTTTGGTAAAGTTTGCATATTTCTAAATTTGTTGGTTGTTATTTATTAGTTGTCAGTTGTTAGTTGTTAGTTGCTAGTTGCTAGTTGCTAGTTGTTAGCTATTAGAAAATATACTAATCACTACTTACTAACCACTATCCACTATCCACTAACCACTATCTACTATCCACTAACCACTATCTACTATCTACTAACCACTATCCACTATCCACTAACTGTTTTCACCCGAAATCTCATCCGAGTTACTATCTGCTGAATTTGATTTTTCGTCAGTACTGGGGTTAGATAAATCTAATTGCGTAATTCGCTCAAGATGCTGACGACGATGTGACATGTTCGCTTGGGTAATCCCACTGCTTACCATTTCCGGCAAAAATTCTGTAACTTCTTCCGCTAAGTGCTGCCTAACTGTCATTATCCGCAAAGCTAATTCTGGCTTCTCTAAGAATAATTGCTCAATATACTTTTCCCCATCTTGAATTCTCTCTTTGGTGGAAAAGCGATGCAGCCAAGCTGCAACATAGGGATTTGTTTCATTAATTTGAGCCGACACCGTTCTAACTGCTTGATATGTCAGGTAGCTTTGCAGCATCCCGGCTGTGTCTTTGGCAATTCGCTTTATATCCATACTTGACCCCAGCCCATAATAGTTATGAGTTTATAAGTTTTAGCTTTAAATTAAAGAGATTTTAAACTTAAAACTCAAAACAAAAAACTCACAACTAATACAATTAGACGGTATCCATTGCCTCAAACTCGAATTTAATTTCTTTCCATAGTTCACAAGCAGCAGCCAATTCTGGAGACCACTTAGCAGCTTCGCGGATAATATCGTTACCTTCGCGAGCTAAACTACGACCTTCGTTACGTGCTTGAACACAAGCTTCTAAAGCAACACGGTTTGCAGTCGCACCAGGAGCATTACCCCAAGGGTGACCCAAAGTACCACCACCAAACTGTAGTACGGAATCGTCGCCGAAGATTTCTAACAGTGCGGGCATATGCCATACGTGAATACCACCAGAAGCAACAGCCATTACACCAGGCATAGAAGCCCAATCTTGAGTAAAGTAAATACCGCGAGACTTGTCTTGCTCAACGTAGTTTTCACGCAATAGGTCAACAAAACCCATTGTGATACCGCGTTCACCTTCAAGTTTACCAACCACAGTACCGGTGTGAATGTGGTCACCACCAGACATTCTCAAACACTTAGCCAATACCCGGAAGTGAATACCGTGGTTCTTTTGACGGTCAATTACCGCGTGCATTGCTCTGTGGATGTGCAACAACAAACCGTTATCGCGACACCAGCGAGCCAAAGTTGTGTTAGCAGTAAAACCAGCGGTGAGGTAGTCATGCATAATGATAGGCATTCCTAACTCTTTCGCATACTCAGCCCGTTGGAGCATTTGCTCGCAAGTAGGAGCAGTTACGTTGAGGTAGTGACCCTTAATTTCGCCAGTTTCTGCTTGTGCTTTGTAAATAGCATCAGCAACGAAAGTAAAACGGTCTCTCCATCTTTGGAAAGGTGCGGAGTTGATGTTTTCGTCATCTTTTGTGAAGTCCAAACCACCGCGCAAACACTCGTATACAGCGCGTCCGTAGTTCTTAGCGGATAAACCTAACTTAGGCTTAATAGTACAACCCAATAGAGGACGACCATACTTGTTCAACTTATCGCGCTCAACCTGGATACCGTGAGGAGGTCCTTGGAAAGTCTTTAGATAAGCAACAGGAATACGTAAATCTTCCAAACGTAGCGCACGAAGAGCTTTGAAACCAAATACGTTACCTACAATCGAGGTCAAAACGTTGGTTACAGAACCTTCTTCAAACAAATCTAGAGGATAAGCTACATAACAGATGTACTGATTATCTTCACCACGAACTGGCTCGATATCATAACAACGACCCTTGTAGCGGTCTAGGTCGGTTAACAAGTCAGTCCATACAGTTGTCCAAGTACCTGTTGAAGATTCAGCAGCAACAGCAGCACCAGCTTCTTCTGGGGGAACTCCGGGTTGAGGAGTCATCCGGAAAGCCGCCAAAAGGTCTGTATCTTTAGGAGTGTAGTCGGGGGTGTAATAAGTTAATCTATAATCTTTTACCCCAGCTTCATACCCTGATTTAGACTGAGTTCTCGTTTGAGAGTAAGACATATTTATCCAATCCTAAAAGTCTATCTTTTGCTTACAAATTACGCGGAGAGCAGAACCTTCGCTTAAATAACCCCTTCCTTATTTGGCAGAAAAGACTATTTACTCGTTTTATTGAAGCTTGACCGGAGTTTATTACTCGGGAATTTCATATCAAAACAAAGGAAACACAGAAAAACCTCGATTTATTCGAGCTTCCCTCAATTGCTTATTCCCCATTCAAGCTCCAAGCGAATCAAAAAAATTTTCTTTAACCGTTCCTTCCTTACCAGACTTAATTATCAATCGGTATGAAAATGATGCTCAAACCAACTAGAAAAGCGGAATCACTTCAACCTCAGCTAGTTGAAACTTAGACAAGCGGTAAGCGAAAGTCGAAACTGCACGCCACGCAATCTGTAGCCTGTCTCACAATATATCAAGAATTTGAATCGTTATTATTTGAATCTTTTTAACTTTTATATTTAAATTTCTTATCACACATTATTTTAAACTTTTTGTTAAGAAGACTTTACATAGTGGTCGTTATAATAGTAGGCATTTTTGTGGAAGGGGAATGGGTAATTCGCAATTCGCAATTGATTATTGCTTACTTGTTACTCGCTACTCGCTACTTGCTAACTGATTACTGCTCACTGTTAACTGTTCGCTGTTTGAGGGGAACACTGTAATAAGTTGTTTTAGTAGAAATTATTGTGGTGTTTTTCAGTCAGCGTATTAAGCGTATTAATTTAATAATTTGTTCTTCAATGCTGGGTTTAGTAGCGTTTTCGGGTTTGAGTGGTCGCGTTTGGGGACAGCAGAAACTGCTTCAGGTAAAGCCTTCGGAATTAACCCCGAGTTATCCTGCTTCAGCACCACCACGACGAAACAGACCGTTACCTGTTCAAAGACGAAGAATTCAAAACAGAAGAGAAACTGATTTCCGTGTCAAAGCTTTGCAGCCAGATTTTACAGGAAATCTTTGGGTGGGTTACGGACGCGGTTTAACGCGGATTAATCCCCACACCGGTGAAATATTAGCTCGGGTTAATTTACCCAATCGTGCTATTAGTGCGATGGCTCAAGATAAAGTCGGACGCTTGTGGGTCGGTAGCTATGAAGGATTGAAGCGAGTAGACCCACGCAGCAATGAAATTACAGCCCAAAATTTATTTTTACCTTCTAAAAGAGTATTATCTTTACAAGTTGATAGACGCGGTTATGTTTGGGCTGGTACCGACAACGGTTTGGCTTTGATTAGTCCCGATGAAGGATTAATTATGACCACCTTGAAAAAACTCCCTGGTGTCAGTGCAAACGCTATGACCTTAGACGCTCAGGGTCATCTTTGGGTTGGTACTTTGGATGGCTTAGTGCGAGTCAACACCGCCAAAGCCACCGTAATGCAACATATCAAAGAACTACCAGGTACAACCGTACAAACATTAGCCATAGACTCCTTGGGATTGATTTGGGCAGGAACCCCAAATAACTTATTAGTCATCAACCCAAGAAATGGCATAGTATTACGTTCTGTTACACGGTTGCGCGGCAAGAATGTAACATCTATAAGTTTTGCTAATGATAATAGTGTTTGGGTTGGTACAGATAACGGTTTGTTAAGACTAAATCCTTATAACGGAGCAGTATTAGATAGAGTTGCTGGACTTCCTTCCAGTAGAATTATTTCTATCGCTCCCGATGTCGGTAATAAATTGTGGATTGGTACCAGCGAAGGTTTAGCTTGGTTAATGCCAAAAATGCACAGAGCGAAACCGCATCTAGCTTTTACTAGCGCAGTGCAGTAAAAAGTTAGGAGTTAGGAGTTAAGAGTTAAGAGTTAATAATTTATAATTCCGATGTTGTGATTCCTAAACACTAATTCCTCACTCCTAACTCCTCATTTCTAATTCCTCACTCCTAACTCCTCATTTCTAATTCCTCACTCCTAACTCCTCACTCCTAACTCCTAACTCCTAACTAATTGAAATGGCTATTACTATCCAAAAGTTAATTCAATACAAGCAACAGCAGCGTCCCATCGTAGCATTGACAGCTTGGGATTATCTGATTGCTCAGTTACTGGATAGTAGTGGAGTAGATTTAATTTTGGTGGGTGATTCGATGGCTGTGGTTTTGGGTTATCAAAATACTCTACCGATTTCTTTGGATGAAATTATATACCATGCAAAAGCTGTGAGACGTGGAGTAAAACAGGCTTTGATGGTAGTTGATTTACCGTTCATGACTTATCAAGAAAGCGTTACACAAGCAATGCATTCGGCGGGTAGAGTATTGAAAGAAACCGGAGCAACGGCTGTAAAGTTGGAAGGTGGATATCCCCAAATGGTAGATACAATTTCTCGTTTGGTACAAGCGGGGATTCCGGTGATGGGACATGTTGGTTTAACTCCACAATCGGTTAATCAAATTGGTTTACGTCAAAAAGGTAAAACTGAAGAATCGAGAAACAGGATTTTACAAGAAGCAATAGCTTTAGAACAAGTAGGTGTTTTCTCGATGATTCTAGAGCATATTCCCGCAGATTTAGCATTAGAAATTACTCAAAAAGTTAGCATTCCTACTATTGGTATCGGTGCGGGTTCTGAGTGCGATGGTCAGGTTTTAGTCACTTCCGATTTGCTTGGATTTTCAGAAAAACAGCCGCCATTTGCCAAAGTTTATACAAATTTGCGTCAGACGATTACTCAAGCAGTTGGAGAGTTTAGTCAAGAAGTTCGAGAAGGAAAGTTTTAAGGAGTTAGTTGTTAGTGGTTAGTTGTTAGTTTTGAGGAATTTGTTATTTTTGAGTGTTACCTATTACCTATTACCCAATTCCCAATTACCAATCCCCAATCCCCAATCCCCAATCCCCAATTCGGTAAATACTTTTACATCAAGCAATTTTTGCAGTATTTTTCGGTTTCTGAATTTTTAATAAATAGGTGAACTGCGGGCGCTATTCATGTTATTGGTTGATTATGTCTACCCTATGAGGAAAACCAGATGGTGCCGAGCGAAAATTTCTCATCACGTGACCTATAGGTCGGCGTATTGTCCTCATGGGATATTAAAAATAGCAATTTGTATACTAATCGCCGTTAGAACGGCATTTTTGCATTTAAGACCTACAAGTTCCCCTACAAACGCTCTTTTAGCTTTAAAATAAGCAGTTATGTCTAAGGTTCTAGTTTCCGATTCAATTGACCAAGCAGGGATTGACATTTTGTCCCAGGTTACTAATGTTGATGTCAAAT
>JBCBHT010000395.1:0-5586 GCA_038525335.1 Cyanobacteria bacterium J06621_15
AATATCTGTCATTCGCTTGTCCGGGTTTATCGAACGACAGATGATTTAATATGAAGCTTGGTTTAAAGTTGTTTTCTGCAGCTTCTATATGTAAGGGTCGAGAAAGAGCAATTTTAGTTAACCTGATTAACTAAATACGTTTCGATTATCCGGGTTTATCGAATGATAGATGATTTAATATGAAGCTGAATTCAAAGTTGTTTTTCACAGCTTTATATATATAAGGTGAGGGAGAATAAATTAAAGCTGTATTTCACAACTAATATTGAAGTTGAAAAGTGATAATCTGTCGTTCGCTTATCCGGGTTTATCGAACGATAGATGATTTAATATGAAGCTGAATTCAAAGTTGTTTTTCACAGCTTTAATTTACTAATTGCTCATTACTCCCGAATTACGAATAAAAATCAAACAACTATATAAATGAAAAGCACCATCCCAACCAGTTTGTTCTTTACGGAATATTTGAATGTGGGATTGAATTTGATGTAAGACTTCGGTTTGGTCGAGCATTGTTTCAGCGAAGGGGGTGAAGTCAGACCAAATTTTTGCCTGTGGTAGTTTGGTTTTGAGAAAATTGAGTAAATTATTCCAGTTAATTCTAATTGTATTTTGGCTGTTTTGTGGAGAGATTGCGACTCCCTTATTAAAGTTGTAGCCGTTGTCGTAAATTCTGAGAATACAGTTTCTTTTTGGTAAATGTAAATCGCAAAAATGGAAGTAGTCTTGAGTTTGGGTTTTTCGCTGTAATTTACCTCTGAAGTTTAAATCTACAACTTCCTCAAAAATCGGTAATAAACCTTGAACTTGTGCTGTAACTTCCGACCATTTAAATTCGAGAGAGCCAAGTTGCTTATCTTGATTTTCACATACTGCGGTGACTTTAGTTGCAAAATCTTTAAAATAACGAACTTGAAAAACTTCTATCTTATTAATTTTGGCTAAAGTCGTCCAGAAACAGGGAATATCTGAATTTAATAACTGTTCTCCGTAAAATTGTAATTCACCTAAAGCACCACTGCGATATAATCTCCAACCGCGACTCGGTAGTGATAATCTAGCACTATAAGCATCTATTCCGACGATGCTGGCTAATTTTTGTGCTGCTTCCTTTTTTAATTCATTTGCGATAGGTTCCAAAATCAATACAGCACTTTCTTGATTTTTGGGGTTTGATTTAGCTTGAGTAATTTTATCTTGTCGCTGCTGTTGTTCAATATTTTCTAATCGCTGTAAACCTTGACGTGCTTGAGTAATTATCTTGTTATTGGTACTATCGCGCAATAATTGACGATAAACTTTTTTAGCTTTCTCCTGTTTTCCCGATACTTCGTGTAATTTTCCCAGATAAAGCTGTACCTGGGGGTTATCGGGAGAATCTTTTAATAACTGTTTTAATAAATTGGCTGCTGTACGATAGTCTTTATTTTCAAATGCAGATGCAACTTGGTCAATCATCTTTCGATTTTAGATTTTGGATTTTGGATTTTGGATTTTAACAACGGATGCTTTTGTTTTGCAGAAAGTTTGGGGTGTAGATGTTCTTCCCCCAAACTTTTCAAGACAGATTTTGGATTCTTTTTAAAAGAATGCTTTAACCCCTCTCCTTTACAAGGAGAGGGGAAGGGGTGAGGTTTTTTCTATTTCTTTTATACTTCACTTATCCCAGAAATTAGGGACATGACAACAATTGGTGCTGTGACTGCTCGAAGGATACGACGACCGAGAGAAACTTGTTTGAAACCATTTTTTGATGCTAATTCGATTTCCTTTTCTGTCCATCCACCTTCTGCACCTGTTGCAATGACTACTTTATTCTTATTTTGATTATTTTGATTTTGTAAACAGTGGAGTAAATGAGGGGAATCTCCACGAGCTACACAAATATATTTTTGAAAATCAGAATCAGAAAATGATACAACGCTCTGATTAAAGGCAGTTGGTGCTAATATTTCCGGTACCTTGGCTCGTTCCGATTGCTCTGCGGCTTCCGTAGCGATTCGATTCCAACGCGACAATTTCTGAGAACTGGGTTTTAATAAAGTGCGATCGCCAATTACCGGTGCAATACAAGCTACTCCTAATTCAGTACAACAACGGACTATATCATCAAAACCGTTTCCTTTAGGTAAAGCGACCATCAAAGTAACTGATATCGGTAATTCTGTTTTAACTGTCAATTGCTGCAATATTAATGCATTAGTATTATCAAGTTGAGATAGCCACCATTTACCCATTCCATCCATTGCAATAAACTTATCGCCTTTTTGCAAGCGTAATACCCGACATAAATAATGTTGCTGTTCTGAAGTCAGGGTAATTTGTTTATCTTGAATTTGATTGGGATTAATAGTGATTCGCTGCACGTTTTTTTTATAAGGGGATAGAAGGAGGGAGAGAGGGAGTGAGAGAGGGAGGGAGTGAAAAATTACAATACTTCTTACTTCTTGCTTCTTACTTCTTGCTTCTTACTTCTTACTTCTTACTTCTTACTTCTTACTTAATTAATTAGCAGTATATTGCTGAGTGGGAATGACTTTTACATTTAAAGTTATGGGTTTCTTCAAATTATTTTGTAAAAAGTCTCGTACCAATCGAACTTGATTATCAGAAAGGGAATCAAAGGGAATCGCTATTTCCATATCTACTAATAATCTTTCCCCATCTCGTCTTACCTTAATTCTTCTAATATCGGAATCAGAGAAAGTAATAGTGCGACGGTAAAGTAAATACTCAACATGACGACGGGTTCTTTCTTCAATGAGAAAAGTTTGTAACGAAACACCCAACGGTAGAGCCAGAATAATCAGTGAGAAGACTGATATTACTAAACCATGACGAGCTTTTTCAAGAGAGCCGTAATTGTGAGCCAAGAATACTAAAGAACCACTAAAGATAATACCAGCTAAGTTAGCTAAAAACAAAAGTCCCGAACCAATAGCAACGGAATTTGAAGCCATCCCCAAACCGATTCCGACTACACTCAACGGTGGAACCAAAGCTACAGAAATAGCAACTCCTGGTAAAGCATTAGCAATACTACGTCTGGTTAACGCAAAACCACCAGCTCCCCCCGCTGCTAATGCTACCCCTAAATCTAATAGTGTAGGGCTAGTACGTCCCATAATTTCAGAACCAAAAGTCCTGATACCAACTAATCTAGTAATAACTATTGAAATAATAACTGTCAGCAAGACACCTTTGAACAGTGTAAAACTCGAACGCTTCAACAACCGCTGGTTTCCCGATACTATACTGTAAGCCATAGCAATTATCGGTCCCATCAAAGGAGCAATAATCATCGCACCAATTATAGTAGCTGCACTATTTGCTAATAATCCAAAAGTTGAAATAACTGCTGAGAAAGATAGTAAAGCATAGAAACTTAAAGAAGGTACAGCACCTCTCCATAATTTACGGTTTATACCAGCTATCGGCATCGGCTTTTCTGATAACCAATGCCAATCACCGCTATTACTGTTCCACAATTCGGTTAACTTAAGCTTACCCCAACGACTAAAATTTTTAATAAATAACAGCATGTTAATTTCACCATTGGTGCAACATGGAAGTATATTTTATTGTAAGGAAAGTTAATAAATATTAATTGAAACTTAAGAGGTAATTAATCCCTTATTTAAGATAAATAAATCAGCCTTTCGATAGGGATGATAATTAAAACTGCTTAATTTCTTGAAGAAAAGAGGAAATTTCTAATTTCATCTGCTGTTGCTTTGATATTTTTCTCAGGTTTTAAATAATTAGCGTAATAGGTACTCAGGGGTAATTTCTTTCCAGAAGCGAGAGTAAGGGTGATGCGATAAACTTTACTTTTGTGTCTTTCCCACTCGATTTGTACGTTTTTAATCTCTAGTAGTGAATGTTTCGTTTTTTTGGTAAATAGAAATAGCCAACGACGTTTTTTAATCATGTAACCGCTATTAAGGTCAAATTCACAAATACCAACTTCACCCATAAAAGTTAGTATAAATATCGCATTGAGAATGGTACCAAGGATAATCCATCGGGATGTAGTCATCACAAACCATTTTGGTTCAATATTGCTAGTCTTTAATTTTAAAGTTTGCTGGTTTGGATTGTTAACAAAAGCATTAATTTGAGATTCCCACGATAGCATGTTCTGTGTTGTATGTTCGGGGTCATAAGCTTGATGAGATAAGAAAAGGACTTCTCCCTTTTTAGTTAACAAAAATATTTTTTGTATCTCATAGGGAATTCTATTTCGGCTTTGATTTTTAGTTTTATTGTAAGCTTTGCTTCGTAATTTAGCACCTTGTAAACCTTCAACTGTTGTTGGTTTTGAGGGTAATATTGAATTTTGTAATTGACAATTTATTTGTGTTGTATTTTCTCTTTCACAGGTGAGCTTTTTAGGAATCGACTGTAACAAAGTAGTTATCAGCATGGGTGAGATAACAATAGTATAGAAAACAGTCATTCCCCAGGTAAACCAAGGACGAAATTTTACTGTTAGTTTATTTGATGTTTTTACGGTAGTCATAATTTAAATATGAAAGCATCCTTGTATTATTGGTAGGTTGATGCAAGAGAATTATCTAGCAACCTAACAGGATATATATACAAAGCAAATTCAGTTAATTTCTGATAATTTTGATGGGAAATATCAACAACTATTGACTTAGGAAAAATAATAATATTAATTTATAAACTTCAAAGATTAAATCGATTTTCATTTTATTTACGTCTGGATATTAACCAACCGATAAGGGTAAAAAATACAGTTGCTGCAACACTGATAAATAAAGAAGCGTAAAAAGGATGAAGCGGTTTATTCAAAGATAGAGAAAAATTTACAGGTTGCTTGATTTTATCAATATGTTGTACAACTACACCGGAAATAATTGCACCACCACCGAAGCCAATACCGAGAGTGTTTATAGTAGTATTTAAAATACGTTCTCGTTTTGTTTGTTCGATTTCTACGATACCGCGAATTGAATCGATTAGTTGCTCAAAAAGACTTTTTGCGGGTATAAGATAAGTTAAATCTGTGTTAATTTGCTCTATGAAAGTGTCTTCAGCTAATTCCAAGAAGCTTGATAAAAATTTTAAATCATCTTCCATCCAAATTGCTTTGAGTTTACCAAGATATAATTTATAGTTTTTAATATTAGTTTGAATAGTAGCTTTGTGTAATTCAAAATCTCTTAAATAGCGAGAATAATTAAAAGATATTGCTGGTATTTCATTTAGCCATTGATTAAAATCTTTAAATTTAGAATCAGCAGATTTATGTTTTATATTATTGAATTGATTTACTTTATCTTCTAACTTACTGTATTCTTTCCTTGCTTGTTGATAACACCAGCGAGACTCTGAATAAGCATAAACAATTTTACTACGACAGTTTAACAGGTTAATTAAAGGATAATAATATTCTCCAGATTCTTCTAAAGCTGTAGTTTCCTTATTTGTGTTTAACCAAATTAGAATATGACACTGTTCTTGAGGTGAATCAGCATTATTATTGTATTCAAATATCGGACTGTTTAATAATTTACCTTTGCTTTGACATGAAAGGTTTAATTGATTAAATTTAGATTC
>JBCBHT010000396.1:0-5564 GCA_038525335.1 Cyanobacteria bacterium J06621_15
CCCCAATTTGCCTCCCCTACGTGTTTTATGTCCTCCGGACACGCTTCGCTAACAATAATCAAATAGTAATCCTATAGGTAATAGGTAATTGGTAATTGGGAAGATTATTTATAAGTGCTAACCGTTGAAATACAAAGTTTCAAGAGTGCAAAGTATGAGTTCTGAATTTATGCAGTCTGTAGTATGGTTTTTTGGGCGCTCAATATGCTTTTTGCGCCATTATTGGTAACATTTGTATAAGCCCTAGCTATTTTGGAAATAGCATCAATCGCAACATCAATATCAGTCCAAGAAACATCTAAATGAGTAACAGCCCGAATTGATTTACCAACGGCTCCCATTTTCACACCATGCTTTTGTAAAAGATTCAGGAACATGGCTGTCTCTATTCCTAGTCCGGAAACATCAAAGAAAACAATGTTTGTATCTGGAGAAGTATCTCTAACTGTAATTCCTTCAATTTGACTCAATCTTCGAGCCAAATAAGTTGCATTTTTGTGGTCTTCTTGTAAACGTTGAACGTGATGGTCGAGTGAATAAAGACAACCTGCTGCAATAATACCAGCTTGACGCATTGCACCGCCAAACATGTGTTTGTATCGACGTGCTTCAGCGATGAATTCCTTTGTACCAGCAAGAACAGCACCCATAGGAGCTCCTAGTCCTTTACTGAAGTCAATCCACACCGAATCAACACAAGCAGCAAAATCCTTGGCTGTAGTTTGAGTTGCAACAACTGCATTTAAAAGTCTTGCTCCATCCATATGGGTGGCTAAACCTTTTTGACGAGCAAAATTACAAACCTGCTGTAGTTCGTTCAGCTGCCAAACCGTACCTCCCGCAAAATTATGGGTTTGCTCAACGCACAATAACCGTGGATTTGCAGAGTAAAGGTAGGGAGCTATCGCGACTCTATCAAGTGCTTGTCGCACATCATCGGCTGTAAAAATGCCTCTTTCGCTAGCAATGGGTTCCATTAATACACCAGAAGTCATTGCTGCACCTCCCGATTCTGCTCGAATGATGTGTGCCATATGTTCTGCTAGCACCACATCACCGGGACGGGTATGGGTCTTAATTGATACGAAGTTGCAGATAGTTCCACAGGCAAAGAACAGAGCGTCTTCTTTTCCTAATAAATCTGCTGTCCGCTTTAATAATTCGTTAACAGTTGGGTCTTCTCCTTTTTGCTCATCTCCAACCTCTGCATTAGCAATTGCCATTCGCATGGCTTTTGTCGGTTTTGTTTCTGTATCGCTTGTTAGTGAAATCATGATTACTCCTAAAATAAATATATAGTGGTTTTGGATATATTAATTCAAAACAGATAGTATCCGAAGATAATAACTTAGGTTTGTCTTTCTGTTTTTTTAATAGGAATCAAAAAATTGAATTTATGCACTTTTGATTAAATTCAAATTTTTAGCTCTTCAAAATTCCAGTCTGGTGAAGCACATCTCAAAACCTCACCCCCTTCCCCTCTCCTTGTTAAGGAGAGGGGGGATAAAGCGCAGCTTTATCGGGGTGAGGTTATAGGTATACCGTTTTTAGTGATGTATAAATGATTAAATTAATAATTAATATGTTAATTAGTTAGTTAATTAATTAATTTCGACTCTATCTCGTTGAGCAATAATTCGACCTGGTATTCCCACCACTGTGGAATTTGAAGGTATATCTTTTAAAACTACTGATACTGCACCAACCCGGACATTACTGCCAATATTAATATTACCAAGAACTTTGGCACCCGCACCGACAGTGACATTACGTCCCAAGGTCGGATGACGTTTACCTCTTTCCTTACCGGTTCCACCAAGGGTTACACCTTGATAAAGCAAACAATAATCTCCGACTACAGCGGTTTCACCGATAACAACTCCCATACCGTGGTCAATAAATACACCTTTACCAATACGTGCGCCGGGATGAATTTCAATTCCTGTTAAGAAGCGAGCGAGATGGGAAATGAAACGGGGTAAAAAGACAACACCGACCTTGTGAAGGAAATGGGCTAGACGATATAAGATTATTGCTTGAGGACCTGGGTAGAGAAAAAAGACTTCTAACCAGTTTTTTGCAGCGGGGTCACGCTTCATCACAATCGTATAATCTTCGACTAAAGTTTTCCAAGCTTTCGATAAGATATTCCAGGTTTTTTGGAAAGAATAAACACTGCTCGGTAATTTATCATTAGCAATCATAATTAATATACTCTTTACTATAGTTTGTTGAATTTATAAATCAGGATTTTGAGGTAAATATAATTTTTGATTGAGGGTTATTAATGAGTGGATTTATTGAAAACAAAATCATAATATTCACAATAAAGCACCCTATATAACCCTCACAAAAATTTACCTAGCATCAGTTATCTTGTTCTAATTGCATCCAAAACTTGGGCTGACTTTTTACCAACAAAAGTATTGTTGAGCATGGTATGAGAATCATCTGTTGGACCAACATCAGAATCTGGATGATAAATAATAATTTTCAAGTAGTTATCAATTGCATGGAAGCTATGTAACTTATCTTCAGGAAGAATAAATACAGTTCCAGGCTGCATTTGAAAGGTTCCTTCATCTACTTCACAAGTTCCGCTACCAGCAGCAACAAGTCCAATCCGTAATGAGGGATGAGTATGAGGAGTTTGTGAAATTCCAGGGGGAACGTAGAGGAAATTCAAGCATGGTTCTCCACGTCTTAGAGGATTAATCAAAACTGTTGAAGAGCAGCCATCGATATATTTCAATCTTCCAAAAGGTTCGATTGGTCCCCCAACATTGAAAAGTCCAGTGTAATTGAGGAGAGTTGCTACTAAAACTTGTCCCGAACCATCCAAAGAAAAATTACCTGGAACAGCAGCAAAGCAGTTTTCTTTTAATAAGAATTCTCCGCTATCGCACTTAAGAATTACTTCACCCTCTGAAACGAATAAGAAATGGGTATCAGCTTCACTATCATCAACTTTAATAGAATCGATAACCCAACGAGCAATTGATGGATGACCTGCCATTGTATAGTCTAGTTTGATTGTTTCTAGGAACTGTTGGCAGTAGAATTCTTGTTTTGTTGTAGTAATCATGGTTAACACTCTATGGTAATAAATTAGGTTTGTTTCTTTCTGTTTTTCCATAGAGATGAGCATCGTAATTTTATGCACTTTTAGCAAAAATTTGAGTGTGAGATACTCAGGACTTACGCAACGAAGATTTGGCGTTGCTGATTTAAAGTATGAATAGCCCCCCGACCCCCAATTTTGGGGGAGAAATATAATTTAAAGTCCCCCAACCTTGGGGGATTTAGGGGGCTACCGTTAGATAGTAAAAATAAATTCATACCTCAATTCAGCAACGCCGAAAATTTCCTACCTAATTATCTCAAACCCCTGTAATCCTTCCGCTTCCGAATATTCCACTTGTACATCTTTCACAACAGCAGCAGTTGGTCCTCGGTGACACCAGCGAATCATTTCTTCTACAACTTCCGATTCACCTTCAAATAGCGCTTCAACTCGACTATCAGGAAGATTTCGCACCCATCCCTTCAAACCCAATTTTTTCGCTTCATTCATCGTCGAGTAACGATAACCTACTCCTTGAACTTTTCCCGATATAAATGTATGAGCGCGAATTTGCTTTGGTAGATTAGGATTTGACATGACTTTTCTGTTTATTTTCCTTTGTAAAATGCTAATTAGTAGGTTATATGGTTTGTAGAGACGCGATATAATGCCCTATCGGGCACGCTTCGCTAACGCGTCTCTACATTTATCGAAACATAGCATTTATATATTTAATCCAAAATCCAAAATCTAAAATCTAAAATGGAATTACCTGCACTTACAACCGATACAATTTGGGCAATTCTCAAAGATGAAATTGATGATACCACCGTTCTCAATTTAGTATGGCATTATCTCGGTTATCGTTATGATGAATCTACAGATAAATGGGATGCAAATAATGTATCCGAAGAATGGCGTACCCAATATCCAGAACCACCTGATTTTATCGCCAATCGTCCCCCAACTGTTAAATTAACTCGTTCAATTCCCAAAGAAAACAAACAAATAGCCAAAGAATTTTTAGGTTTTAAAGGTTATAAAATAGGCGAATTTGGTCCCCGAGAAACACGTAGAGCAACCATCGCAAATTGGCTACTTAGCTACATGAGAATTAATGGCAAATGTTGACAGTGAACAGTGAACAGTTATCAGTTAACAGTTAACAGTTATAACCTTTTACCTTTGACCTTTGACTTCTAAAAGTTGAAATATGAATAAAATATCTCAACATTCTTACTTCATATGCCCTAAATCTAATACAATAGTGACTAGGAAAATATGATAAATGTTTTCTGGGATTTTTTTGGAAGCGACCGCATTGATAATGGTGGTCGCTTTTTGCTTTTTTATTGGTTTTTCTTGAGTTTGTTTTTTAAAATTCAAAATCCGCGAGCTAAGGCAGCCGATAACTAAAATAAAAACATAAACCTATATCCTTTGTAGCGAAATGTATATGAATATCTCCTTTACTCCAGAGTTAGAACAATTTATTCAAAGTCAAGTTGCAAGCGGTAAATATGCTTCGACAGAAGAAGTAATTGTTGTTGGTATTAAGCTTGTAGAAGAGAGAGAGTATCTTTATCAAGGTAGATTTAAAGAACTCCAACAAGAAATCATGATTGGAGTAGAAGCTTCAGAACGTGGGGAAGTTATTGATGGAGAAACAGTTTTTCATCAATTAGAACAGCAAATAAAGCAACGTCGTCAGCAAACTGGTAAATGAGCAATATTTGTATATTTACTGTTCCTGCTAGCCGTTAGTTAGCGGTTTTCATGATTTAAATGCACTTTTTGATGAAAAGTAACAAAGCACTGCATTTTCAAATTATTTTCTCTTAAGTCAAAGACTTTGGGTAAGATTACCGTAGTAGGAATTACAATTTGAAATCCAAAATCTAAAATCTAAAATCCAAAATCGAATGACTGAATCAGGAAGCTACAAAAAAACAGTAAATCTACCCAAAACTAAGTTTGATATGCGGGCAAACGCTACCAAGCGTGAACCCGAAATCCAGAAGTTTTGGGCTGAGAACAAAGTCTACGAACGCCTCTCCCAAGATAACCCTGGCGAATTATTTATTTTACATGACGGACCCCCTTACGCAAACGGTTCGCTACATATTGGTCA
This sequence comes from Cyanobacteria bacterium J06621_15, assembly GCA_038525335.1. Lineage (GTDB taxonomy): Bacteria > Cyanobacteriota > Cyanobacteriia > Cyanobacteriales > Nostocaceae > Rivularia. The sequence continues at coordinate 5,196 of JBCBHT010000396.1, forward strand.
CGCTTTAAATAAAATTCTTAAAGATATTATTAATCGCTACAAAATATTACAAGGTCATAAAATTAGCTATGTCCCCGGTTGGGACTGTCATGGTTTACCGATTGAATTAAAAGTTTTGCAAACCATGAAGTCTTCGGAACGTCAGGAATTAACTCCTTTGAAGCTGCGAAATAAAGCCAAGGATTTCGCTTGGGAAGCGGTCAACGAACAGCGAGAAAGCTTTAAAAGATATGGTGTGTGGGGTGATTGGGAGCATCCTTATTTAACTTCTAATCCCCAATACGAAGCCGAGCAAATTGCTGTTTTCGGTGATATGTTTTTGAAAGGTTACATCTATCGCGGTTTAAAACCCGTACACTGGAGTCCTAG
>JBCBHT010000397.1:0-5551 GCA_038525335.1 Cyanobacteria bacterium J06621_15
TATTGTCCAAGCATTGCAGCAGTTAGAAGTAGAAAAGCTCCGTGGTGACGACCGCAAAATTCGTAAACTGAGAGTAAGAATTCAGCAGAAGTTTGCACTACCATTTGTTTGCGTTGTTTTTGGTTTAGTTGGTGCGACTTTAGGAAGTATACCTGGAAGAACTGGTTCTGCAAAAAGTTTTGGTATTAGTGTTTTAATTATTTTTGGCTACTATTTATTTAGTAATATTACCGGTGGATTGGCGCAAGCAGGTGTTTTTTCTCCTTTCCTTGGTGCTTGGTTTCCTAATATTTTAGGATTGAGTTTTGGTTTATTTATGTTGGGACGAGTTTCTAGGAAATAATGCAGTGAACAGTGAGCAGTGAACAGTGAACAGTAAAACTCTATTAATTGTTCACTCTTTCTCTGATTATTAATACTTGCTGATTCATCCCTACTACTCCACCACATTAATTTTGCAGGTTAATAAAGTCGCTTCGTAGGTTGGGTTAAGCGAAGCGCAACCCAACGCTGGTGTTGGGTTTCGTTCCTCAACCCAACCTACCAAAAACACATTTCAGCCCCTCATAACTTATGTGGTGAAGTACTAGATATATCTCACTTATTTCTCAAAGCTTTTAATTGATACTAAGTTTGATTAAGACAAAGTTTCATTAATAAATGATTCGTGTAAGTATATTTGTAACTCACCCAAATATATTATTTTGAATATGATTTGAAATATTAGCCTAAATATTAGTTTAAATATTATTTAGACGAATAAGATTGCTTTTATAAGCAAGGCTAAAATAAATAAGTTATTCGGTAGTGATGATATATCACATTTTACCTTTTTTTAATGTTAGCTATCAGGGAAAATGCAAAGAAACCGGGGAGTAGTTCTAACTTCAAAAGGCTGGAAAAAACTTGAAGACGCAAGAAATCAAGCCAGCGATGAAAAAGGTCTTTGGTTTAGTTATGAAGCAATTGAATTAGAAATTAAGCGAAGAGCAGATATTAAAAATTTAAATCGGACTACTATTTGTAAAATATTTAATAAGTCTGTATTGGTAGATAAAGGCTCATTAGAATCTGTATTTAGCTACTTTGAATTAGATTTACTCGATTGCGATTATACTAATAATCTTAACTCAATTGAAGATTCACAAACCCAGAATTATCTCAAATATCACTGGAGAGAAGCACCTGATGTATCTGTATTTTACGGTCGCTTAAATGAAATATCTCAATTGCAAGATTGGGTTTTGAAAAAACGGTGTCGTTTGGTAGCATTACTAGGAATTGGTGGTATTGGTAAAACTGCTTTAGCTGTTAAGTTGGGATTGCAAGTTCAAGAAAACTTTGATGTGGTTGTATGGCGAAGTTTGCAAAATTCACCATCTGTTGAAGAGTATTTAACCAGCACATTACAGTTTTTTGCATCGGCTTTGAAAAAAGATGCGGTAATACCTGAAAACTTTGATGGAAAATTATCGAAGTTGATAGAATTTTTAAAAAATCATCGCTGTCTATTGATTTTAGATAATGTAGAAACCATTTTTAATAGTAGTTCTCAAACAGATGGCTACGGTCAATTATTTAAATGTGCTGGAGAAGTTGCTCATCAAAGCTGTGTTCTGTTGACTTCTAGAGAAAAACCAAAGGAGATAATACCTTTAGAAGGTGAAAACACTTTAGTAAAAAGTTTGAAAATACAAGGATTAAATCCTACTGAGGGACGCGAATTATTCAAGCAAAAAGGACAGTTTATTGGTACTGAACAAGAGTGGGGATTACTTCTACAGCATTATGGTGGTAATCCTTTAGCTTTGAAAATGGTTGCATCTGGAGTAAAAGAGCTTTTCAACGGTAGAATTTCCCCTATCTTGGAATTCTTGCAACAAGGAATGCTGATTTTTGATGATATTAGCAATTTGTTAGAGCGTCAGCTCCAACGTTTATCGGTGCTGGAAAAGAATGTAATATATTGGTTGGCAATTAATCGAGAACCAGTATCCATTACTAAGTTAGTTTCTGATGTAGCTACATTTGTTTCCAAACGTGATTTACTCAGAGCAGTTAAATCATTGCTGGAACGGTCATTGATTGAAAGAAGTGGCGATAATTTCTTTTTGCAACCAGTAGTGATGGAATACACTACGGAGCGATTGGTTGAAGGGATTTATCAGGAATTAGTGGGAGAAACTATAGCGCTACAGTTATTCAAAACTCATGCTCTGGTAAAGGCAACATCTAAAGACTATATCAGGGAAGCACAAAAGAAACTAATTGTAGAACCCCTAGTTGAGAAACTTTTGGTTGGCTTGGATATCACTATGACTGTAACTTTCTTGCAGAATGTATTGGAGCAGCAAAGACACGAACCAGAAATCATATCAGGTTATGCTGCGGGTAATGTCATTAATTTACTTGTATATATGCAAGTAGATTTACGCGGGTATGACTTTTCAAATTTAACAATTTGGCAAGCTGATTTACAGAATTTAAATTTAGCAAAGGCTAATTTCCAAAATAGCGCTTTTGATAAATCTGTATTTACGACAACTTTAGGAGAAATTTATCGGCTTACTTTAAGTCCAGATGGAATTTTAGCAACATCTCATGCTGATGGAACCATTCGTTTATGGGAAATTGCTTCCGGAAAAAATTTACTTACATTCAAGGCGCATTTCTCTTTCACTTTTGGATTAGCTTTTAGTAATGATGGAAAAATGTTAGCAACTGGAGGTCACGATAATTTAGTTAAACTTTGGGACATGGAAACGGGTGAATGTCTCCGAACTTTAGATGAACATACCGCTCCGGTTTGGTCTGTTAGTTTTAGTCCGGATGGTAAAACTTTAGCCAGTGGTAGTAGCGATAATTCAATTAGATTTTGGGATGTCGGTAGCGGTAGATGCTTAAAAGTACTTGATGGTCATTCTAACTGCGTGATGTCGGTTTCATGGTCTGGGGATGGCTCAACTTTAGTCAGTGGTAGCCGAGATGGGAACCTTCGCTTATGGGATATTGAAACGGGTAATTGTATTCAAACTATATTAGAAGATGAAGTTCCTATAATGACGGCTCAGTTTAGTCCGGACGGACAAACTATTGCATTTGTGGGTGCTTATAAAGATAATTCACTTAATATATGGGATATCGAGCAAAATCGCTGCATTCAGAAATTATGCGGTCATAAAGACTTCATCTACTCGCTTTCCTTTAGTCACGATGGTCGTTTCATCGCTACAACTGGTTACGATTACGATATCCGATTGTGGGATTTAGAGCAGAGTACCTGTATTAAAGTTTTCCAGGGTCATACCTCTCAAGTTAATGATATTACTTTTACTGAAGATGATGAAATGCTCATCAGTGGGTCTTTGGATTATAGCGTGCGCTTTTGGGATATCAGTAAAGGCGTTTGCGTGAAAACTCTGGGCGGATATAATTTTGAGATACAATCGGTGTTGTTTGCTCCCAATCAGCAAATATTAGTGACAGGTGGTAGGGATAGTTCGATTCGGGTATGGGATATTTATCTTGAGTCTCCTAGCAAGATATTATTGGGTCATACTGATGCGGTGTGGTCATTTTGCTTTAGTCCCGACGGAAAACTACTAGCAAGTTGCAGTCATGATAAAACTATTAAACTGTGGAATATAGATACAGGTAATTGTATAACAACAATAAACGGAGATATCGGTAGACTTAGGTCTGTTAGTTTTAGTCAGAGTGGAAAAATCTTGGCTGCTGTTGGTGAAGATAAGCATATTGAACTGTGGAATATCCACGAAGGTAAACTTATAAAACGTTTATTTGGTCAAACCGATATTTTTTGGTCGGCAGATTTTAGTCCCACAGGTATTTTAGCGACTGGTGATTGGGATGGTCAGGTTCAGCTATGGGATGTTGAAAAAAGTGAATGTATAAAAATTTTATCAGGTCATACCGGTTGGCTTACTTCCTTAGCTTGGAGTCCAGATGGTAAAATTTTGGCTAGTGGTAGTTATGATAAATCAATCCGATTATGGGATACGAGTAATTTTACTTGTTTAAAAGTCTTAGCAGAACATACTGGTAATATATGGTCAATTAGTTTTAGCCCTGACGGTCGCTACATAGCATCAGCAAGTGAAGACCAAACAGTGCGGTTATGGGATATGAATGACTTTAGCTGTGCAGAAGTTTTAAATAGTCATAGTAGCGGAGTATGTTCTACTGATTTTGATTGTTCGGGTAATATTTTGGCTAATACCAGTAAAGATAATTCGATTCAACTTTGGGATACGAAAACTTGGGATTGCATTAATACTTTGAAAATTGAACGACTTTGTGAAGGTATGAATATTGCTGGTGTAACTGGATTAACAGCAGCCCAGAAAGGAAGTTTATTAGGTTTAGGGGCTGTAGAAAGTGGTGAATAAGGGAGTTTCAATAAAAAAATAATCAATCGCTTTGGTGAGCAGGGGGAGCGGAGGGAGCAGGGGGAGCGGAGGGAGACAAATATCAGTGTAAAAATGCTTACACATGTGATAAATTTAATAACAATCTACACAAAAATCATCCGTGGAAGTAAATAAAAAGTTAGGATTAGAGAACTATCTGAATTAAGTCAGAATAACTATAGAAAGTTGAGTTACTTATGGCACGTTCTCGTTTCGGTTCTCGTCGCTTACGCTATTTAAAGGCTAGGTTGTCGATTTTTACCCGTCCTGCTTTTTTAGCTGCTGCGGTTTTTTTATCTGTTGTAGGATTTGTAGTCAAAGAATATTGGACTAACCCAGATTTTTTTGAACTGTCCCAAATCCGAGATTCACTATCTTCGACACCATCCGATTCCCAATCTTCCCTTTCTGATGAAGACAGAGCAATTGCTGCTGACATAGGTAATTTATCGGTACTTGATTACGATAAACAGCAAGCAGATATTCCACCAATACCGACTACAAGTATTAACGATAGTATCAAAGTCAGAAAGCAAAATGATGCTCAGCTAAACAAGATATTAGATTTAACAAAGAAGAATCAGAAAGAGCAAACAATTCCAGCAAATGCTGCTAAAGTACAAACACCAAGTACACCATCATCATCTGTTCAAAATCCGTTTCTGAAGCAAGCTGAAGATTTATTAAAATTCAAGGTGAATACGGGAAATTTAGATGGAAGTACTAATAATTTATCTCCATTTTCTAGTAATTCACAAACCTCAGGGTCATTTAATTTAGGTATCAATAACAATAGCTTCGTAAATCCCAACCAAAGTACTAATTCTCCAAGTGCTTTACAACAAGCAATCACTGAATCTGCTCAAAAGAAACAAGAGCAAGAGAAATCAGCAGAAAATTCTGCTACTGAGAAAAATAAATTTGGACTACCGCAAAATTCTCAAACAGCAACTTCACCAAATTCATCAAACAATCAGAGATTACCTCAAAATCAAACTAACTCTAACGTTGATACCACAATTTTTAACCAACCTTTAAATACTCAACCACAAAACCCCTATAACAACTTTAATAGTTTCAATAATCCAATTGTTTTTAATAACAATAACATTAGCAATAAC
>JBCBHT010000398.1:0-5551 GCA_038525335.1 Cyanobacteria bacterium J06621_15
AAAAATAAGCCCAGCCAAATCTCGCCATTCATTACGAATAATGCGAACAAACCCAGAGGTAGTAAGGATGTCAGAGGTGCGATCGCCAATTCTACACCAACAAAAGCCAGCAGCAATTTGCGTTGCAGCAATCGACCTTGCATTTTAGGTGCAATAAACTGACTCAAGTAAGAACCAGCACCCATAGCAGCCAGAAAACCACCTACAGCAATACCGTAAGCAAGAGCTTGATTACCTACCAAATAGCTAGCAAGAGTACCTAAAAGTAACTCCACAGCCAGCCCGCAACCAGAAGAAACAGCCGCTGCAGCCAGCAATAATTTACGTTGAGTACCGCTCAAAGAATAACTATCCTTAACAGTACTTTCCCCTATATCCGAAAAATTATTAGCTTCCATTAGCAGTGAACAGTGAACAGTGTTAGCGTAGCGTGTCCCGGAGGGACATACAGTGAACAGTTAGGAGTTAGGAGTTAGGAGTTAGGAGTTAGAAATTATAAATAATTAATTGAACCTTTGACCTTTGACCTCTAACCTTTAACCTTTGACCTTTAACCTTTAAACTTAAATCTCTACTTCCCGCTTCCGGGACCACCACCTTGGAAACCACCGTAAGATGAGCGACTGTTGATAAATACCCATGTTCCACCGCTGTTATAAGAACCTGATAAACTAGTTCCGCGACGAGGGGAGAAATTTGCTTGTTTTTCTTCGCGTAATACGAAAGCTGATTTCTGGGTGTAAGCGTCGGTAATTGACCATAAAGCCATAAATACCGCTATTCCAGCAAAAACTTTTGTCAGCATAGTTTTTTATCTAATGTAAATATTGTTTGTTTTACTTGGTTTATATGTTGCACTAAATTGAAAAATGAATTCAACTCATAATTCTTAATTCCTAACTCCTAACTTATAGCTACTCATTCTCAATCTAAAATCCAAAATCTAAAATCCAAAATCGAATCAGCTAATATGAACAGCTTCTACTGCTGTACGAGTACGATTACCGTCAAGAACTGTAAGGGTTGTTCTATCAACTGGTGCATCTGGGGTAACTTCTACATGAAAACCATAGGAATCTTGAGTTTCTAATACAAAGAATTTTTGGGCAAAACCTGTTACTTTTTCAAGTTTTCCATCTTCCCGATGAAACTTTAAATCCAAAGGAATATTCTCGCTATAGAGCTGTTCCCCATAAGAATCATTAACAACCAATCTAGCCTGCATTGCACGAGGACTGGTTTCGTCTGATGTTACATTGATTTTGACTCGTACTAATTTATTCGCACCACCAAGAGTTGCTCGTTCGCTGGGGTCGCTATCGTTGATTGTTTTGGAAATTACATTTTTTCCGCTACGTGGGGCTGCAATGAATGTCATCACGCTCAAAGCTAAAGTCCCAAATAAACCAGGCCATAAATGACGACCGTCTACAACTCCGTTGGTAATTTCTACGTCAAAATTTACAGCATTCGCTTTCGATTTTGGTCTATTAGCTTGATTCCCAATAATATCATCTGCTGAAAATGTAGTTAAGGATCTAGCTCTTCCTCCGGACAAGTTTTCATACTCTAGTACGGAAATAGCAACCGTCACTTCTTCATTTTTCTTCGCACGTACATCTAAACCAGCATTTAAATCATCTTCATTCCAGGTACCAGATTCGCCATCTTCGTACCAAATTCCAGATTCTCTCCATGCATCTTTAGTCGCAGAAGCAATCAGTTTTCCTTGTTTATCAAGCAGCTGAATCTCATATACCACCCCATGATTGTTTGGTATGGAGGCTTTTGCATCAATCCGCAACGCTCCTACTAGTTGAGGTTCAAGTTTAAGCGCTTCGATTTTGACTACTTCCTCTTCAGCAACTCTGATATTTTTAGAAAAAAGCACTTTGCCAAAAAATGCAGATGCAATGATTGCGAGAAAAACAAACCCCGTAGCACCAAAAGCAATATAAAGCGCGGGGTCTATAAAACGATTTGTCTTCTTTACATTTATAGTTGCTGACATAATATTTTCAGCTTGACAGTATTTTTAACAACACAATGACATGATAACCTTCCGGAAAAAGTAAACTTGGTTTATAAAACTACTGCAAGCTAGATTTAACAAAGGATTTAGCTTTATTTTAAATGTATAAAATCTATTTTTATTTAGCTAAAAATGATGATTTTACGGATAAAAAGCGATTAATTTGTAAAATTTTGTAAGTGAAAACACAGTGTAAAATCGTATTAATTTATCAAAATTTTTCTGGTTAATTTAAAATAGTAAATGTACTGACATTTTTACTTTCCATAACCAGGACCACCACCTCGGAAAGTACCGTAGGATGAGCGACCTCTTGAAGGAGTTGAGTAACCAGGAGTCGAGTAATAGTAGTAGCTAGAACAATTTGAAACTAAAGTGCATAGTAGTATGAATATGATTACTCCGCAGATAATTTTGGCTGCCATAGCTTTTATAAGATTAAGGTTTACGCACACTGAGATAGCATTTTCGCTTCACAGTAATCTTTAGAACAAATTAATGATAACCTCTTATAAAAGTAGATTTAGTTTATAAAATAATCAAAGTTCAAGCTATACAAATCATTTAGCTTTTTTTGAATAATATATAAACAATTATCTTTAAGCAGAAAATGTAAATATACGGTTAGGTAATTTAATATAAGCAAAAAGAAGTAAGTACAATCACAGTTGCAGTTTACTATATTTATTTATAAATTAATTTATATACCATTCCTAAATGATTTGTCAGATTTTAGAAACCCGGCTTTTCTGAAAAACTGGGTTTCTGATATTTACCTTTCTCATGACTCATCTAGGATTGCTATATAGGAATCATATTTAAGTATTATTTTTTAAGAGAGGAAATAGGAAACAAATACTATTTACTTTTTTGCTAAGACAAAAAACGTTGTAATATCATGCCAGATACCTTTATCAGTAGCAAAACTTTCAATAATATTGCTAAATTCAGCTTTCAGTAATTCTTTCCGCTCTAATGGAAGTTCTGATAAAGGATTTCTGGGATGAATCCAAGTATTTCCATTAAAAATCTTCTTTGCATCATCAACCGACATATATTTTCCAAACTGTTCGGTTGTCACTTCAATATCTTCAAAACCAGCTTTTCTCAAAAGGTTTTCACATCTTTCAACCGTACCTAGAGGTTCGTGTATGTTAGGTAAATCAATACCGCAATTCGAGCAACATTGAATAATTGCAGGAGTCATCAAAGAATTCTCTGCATAAGCGTTAAAAGCAACTATTCCACCCGGTTTAAGAAAACGATACCAATCTTTAAACGCAGCAGAAATATTTTGAAAAATCATCACAGCAGAGCAACATAAAACAGCATCAAAACTGCTTTCTTTAATATTTTCTTCAGAATTGAGGTATTCTGCGTCTATTTCAAACAGCTCAATATTTATTAAGTTTAATTCATCAATTTTATCTTGGGCTTGCTTCAGTAAAGCAGAAGCAATATCAACCCCAATAACTTTTCCCGTGTTACCTACAGTTTTAGCAGCAGGAATAGCAATTAAACCCGTACCTGTGGCAATATCAAGTACTTGATATCCTTTTTTCAAAGGTAATAATTCTAAAAAACGATTAGCGCGACGGTTTGCAAACTCACTAGCATCATAGTTAATTCTATTGTTGAAATAGCTAGCTACCTGCTGCTTATACTCATTTAGATTTGTGCGATTCGACATTTACAAAATTAGTTTTTTTCAGTATATTTAGTGAAATTAATCAATGAAAGTAGTCGTAATTTAAAAATCTACGGTGAAAACTCATCTGCATCGAGTGAATAAGTTATATATTTACAACCGATATAAGTATTAAGCAGGTATTAAACAGCTGAGTAAGAAAAGTAAAAATATTGCAAATGCTTACTTATAGATTTTGACTGTACCTGGAATTATAGTTTACGTATAGCAGCTTCAGAATATTCTGAACCGTTATACTTTATCAGGTTAAACTATCAATATAAAAACCGATTTTAAATGATTTGGCTGAATAGAAAATATGATAAAACTGCTTTCGATGGATGCCAACAACGTTATAGGTGTTTCAATTAAAGGGGATGTAAAAACTAAAGACTTTGAATTAGTAAAAGAATTTATTAGTGAGGTAGAGGTTCATTACGAATTTTTGCGAATATATGTTGAAATTGAAGGTATTGAAGGATTTTCTCTAGAAACTTTAATTAGAGAATTTGAATTCAGTTTGAGCCAATTTCACAAATTTGAAAAAGAAGCTATAGTGATTGATAAAAAATTGATTCAAAGTCTGGAAAGTATGAAAGATTTGCTTGTTGCAGGTGTAAAAGTCAAATGTTTTACTTTTGAAGAGAAATGCGAAGCACAATGTTGGATATTGAATTAATTTGAATTGATTTAGTCTTTTTCTGCAACAACAAAGTAAGTTTTTTTTTCATTCCAGATACCCTTATCTGTTGCTAAATTGTCTACTGCTAAATGATATTCTGCTTGACATTTGTCTAATTCAAGTTGCGACAGTTGTGTTAAAGGATTGCTTCGGGGGTGAGAGTAATCTCCATTCCAAGATTTAGCATCTTCGAGACTAATATAACTACCAAATTGTTGAGTTTTGATAGAAATTCTTTGAAAACCAGTTTTTTGTAACAAATCGCGGCATTTTTCAGGAGTACCCAAAGGTGCGTTAATATTTGGTACGGAAATTCCACAAGCTGCTTTACAAGCTTGAATAATAATTGGTGTCATAAAAGATGTTTCTGAAAAACAAGAGAAAGCGAGCGTACCACCTTTTTTAAGAAAGCGATACCATTTTTGTAAAGCATTGGGAATATCGCTCAACCATACAAAAGCTGAAGAACAAAAAATTACATCAAAACTTTCGTTGTCAAAATCAATATAATCCGCATCAGCTTCTATTAATTCAATATTTTGCAAACCAGCTTTCTCGATTTTCACACGTGCTTGATTGAGCATAGTTGAGGAGATATCTACACCAACTACTTTTCCTTGATTTCCTACGGATTCAGCCGCTGAGATTGCAACAATTCCGGTACCAGTTGCGATATCTAATATTCGTTGTCCTTTTTGAAGTGGAACTAAATCCACCAAAGCAAGAGCTAAACGAAACCGGAAATCATCATCATAGTTAGTTCGTTTATTAAAAAAATCAGTTACCTGTTGTTTATATTGTCGTTCGTATTGAGAATCGTTCACTACTTTAATTCCTGTGTTGCTTAAAGCTAAATATAAACAGTAATTAATATAGTTGTCTTCTGAAAACTTGCCCAAAATCATATTGAAATCTTGCAATAAGTTCAATCAATTATTCAAAAGTAGGGTGTATTACAGCTTGTATAATTTTGTTTGATATTTCAATCTTAAGCTTGCCGTAATGCACCTTGATGCTATAGTCATAACTGAAAAAAATAGCTTACAAATTATAGCGCTTTTCAATTGGGTACAATACACCGCTGATTTACCTCACCCCCATCCCCTCTCCTTATTAAGGAGAGGGGTGTATTCTATTCAACTGAAAAATG
>JBCBHT010000399.1:0-5518 GCA_038525335.1 Cyanobacteria bacterium J06621_15
AGATAAAGCTGTACCTACATTTCCTGTAATTCCTGCGGAAGAAGTAAGAACAGTTGCAGGTACAGCTTTATCTTCTATCTTTAAAGTTACATATAATCCATCAGCTTTTAATCTCACGGTTGCTGATTTAACCTTAAAACCCGAAGGTATAGAGCGAGAATTAAAATACCCTAACCAGCCCAATTTAGGAAGATAGATTGCTTTATCAGTTACCTTAATACCAGTCGTAAAAGTAAATGATTTAAAGTTGCTCTTGTTTTTAAATTTTGGATACTTGCCACGTCCAGCAAAGAAATTATTGTACGCAACTTGCAATCTTTTAACATTTTGCTGCAATACGGTTGAGTCTATTTCTTTATACCAAGGGCGTGTTTTCTTTAGGGCTGGAAGATTTGTTATCTGTATCTCTTCAGCAGTTTTTAACTTAATTTCGCCAGTTTTATTTTTAACCTTGTAAACTTCTCCAGTATCAGAAGTAGCTGAATTAGATGATACTGGGCAAGTTAAAGGACAAGCAACGCTTTTATTTCTTAAATTGCAGTATTCGCCTTGTACAAACCTTGCTTGATAGGTTGCTTCCCTGTCGGCAAGGTTGTAATTATAATTAGCTCTTAGCATATCAATCCAGCTAAGAACCTTTAAGGTCTGCTCCCTATTTGGTTTTAACTTGTATCGATATCCTAAAAGCATTTGTTGCGATGTTTATTGTAGATGTGTTATTACTGTCTACATAACTATAGCGCACTAATCCGTAAAAATGCAACAATATAGAAGAAAAAATCATACCGTTTCAATGATTAACTTTCATCTCGTGTGGATACCAAAACGCAGAAAACGAGTATTGGTAGGGGATGTAGAAAAAAGATTAAGAGAAATTATCTGGGATACGTGCAAAGAAAAAGACTGGCAGATTATCGCATTGGAAATCATGCCAGACCATGTTCATTTATTCGTTAACGTTTTACCTGATATTGCAGCGCGTCAGGTTGCAGCGCAAATTAAAGGTAGAAGTTCTAGGTATTTAAGAAAAGAATTTCCACATCTATTAAAATTACCTAGCTTATGGACTCACTCTTATTTTGTTTCAACCGCTGGTAATGTTAGTAATGAAACTATTAGGAGGTACACTGAGGAACAACGTCATCACGACGTAACCTAGCCTCACAGCACGTAAACGCAAAGCTCGCCGGAAGAGGATTCTTCCGGCAGACTTTGCGTGCTGCCTCGTTCTACATCTCCCGCCTGAAGGCTGGGAGTGGCGGAACCTCGACCAGTTCTATAAGGAGGGAGAGAGTGAGGGAGTGAGGGAGAGAGGGAGAGGTAATTGAGGAAGCGGTATTTGACCCCAAGCAATTACTAGCACCCAAACTGACGGTGGGGTTTTAAATCCTGCATGTCTTGATAAAAATGCGTTTGGGGCGCAAAATCGATTGAGAAACTCCAATGGGAACTATAAGATAATTGATAATTAGTTGCATTTGAGTCAAATTTAAACAATTCGTTGTTTGGTTGCATTTCGCAATTAAGGATTGTTCGGCTACCAATCCGTTAGGGTAAGGCAATAACGTGATGGATATTTAAATTTTATACAAATAATATGACTTCTCAAAAAGTGTTAGGCGATTGTCAGTTTTGCTCGGTTCTTTCTAAAGCTAATAAAGAAGACCCCATTGGAACCGCAAATACGGCTGACATCTACCTAATTATGGAAATACCTTTACCTTGGACGGAACAAAAACTTTTGGCTAACCCTGTTATTAAACAGGTTCTCGGTTTTCTTAAAGAACTACAGAAAAAGAATATACGAGCAATGCCAATGGCTATTGTACCTGACAAAGAGTACTCGGTTGCGGGATACACTCGCGTCATATACTACCATCGTCCGGCAAAATCTTTTGCGAAGTTTGAAAAGCAGGAATTTTTGATTCCGGAAAGCCAGTTAACTCAGTTGGTGACAGTGCTTTTGAAGCATCCAGATGAAATATATCAATTTGAATCATACCGACAATCAAATAATCCCAGCCGTGAATTGATGATTTGCACACATGGTAATGTCGATGCTGCTTGTGCGCGGTTTGGATTTCCGATTTATAAGAAGTTGCATCAAGAGTATGCAGCTACATCTAATGGACAATTGCGAGTTTGGCGCTGTTCCCATTTTGGCGGTCATCAGTTTGCTCCTACTTGCTTGGACTTACCAACGGGACAATTTTGGGGACATCTCGAACCAGAAGTTTTAGATACTTTAGTACATCGCAATAGTGGGGTCACGCAGTTACGTCAGTTTTATCGAGGTTGGTCGGGACTTACAAAATTTGAGCAAATTGTTGAGCGCGAAATTTGGATGAAGCACGGTTGGGAATGGCTTGATTATCAAAAATCTGGTCAAGTGCTAGCGCAGGATACAGCCAACGAAAATGTAGATTGGGCTGAAGTTCGCATTGATTTTACCTCTCCAGATACCAACATACAAGGTAGTTATGAAGCCAGAGTAGAAGTTTGTGGTAGCGTCATGACTGCTTTGAGTTCAGGAAAAGAGCAACCTTTGCAGTCTGTAAAACAATATCGCGTCACTCAATTAAAGAAATACTGATATTAATTTGCCCAACCTTGGGACGATTATTGGCGATATAAAGTGACTTAATCCTCAAGTCAAAAAAATGCGTTTCGTATTCAAAATGGCTAGTTAAACGAGGTTGCTTAAAGGTATTCTAGCCAAAATAGTTCTGTCGAGTTTTGCATCAAAACATCTGAAAATAATTCATCTAGCATCAGTTTTATTATTATGGTTAATCAGTATTATATTTTTAGGCTTTGCCAAAGATTTATTCAATTTATTCAAACTCCCCGTCTTCCCGGTTATCGTCAACCGTTTAACCGTCAACGTCGATTTATCTTACTGATGTTGGCTACAACTTTAGTAGCCTCTGCTTGTGGGAGCAATACGACTCAAACTAATAATCAATCTGAAACTTCCACATCTCAGACGATGAAACGGGTAAAACATGCTTTAGGTGAAACCGAGGTTCCGGTTAATCCAACCAAAATTGTGGTGTTGGATCTATTAACTGTTGAAGCCATCATGTCCCTTGGTGTTCAGCCGATTGCTGCTCCTAAAATCGTCATTGACAACCTTTTACACCTACCACCAGCTAACCGCGAAATTGCAGACATTGGTAATCCAACAGAGCCAAACATTGAAAAGATTTTGGCGCTTAAACCAGACCTAATCTTAACTAGCAAGATATATGCGAAACCTGAAACTTATAAAATTTTATCAGCAATTGCACCAACTGTTGTATTTGACGTTGACAACGATGCACAATGGCAAAAGCTAACCCCTTTGTGTGCTGAGGTATTAGGAAAGCAAGCAGAAGCGGAAAAACTTCTCACAGACTATGAAGCCAAGTTGCAGAAGCTCAAAACACAATTATCCAACAACCAGAGACAAATAAAGGTTTCTGTAGTATTTTTCAATGCACAACGAATTTGGGCTGTTGGTAAAGATACCTTTTCTGGAAGTGTTTTAGAAACTGTCGGATTATCGCGACCACTAAACCAAACTGAAGGGAGAGGTAGCACAATTTCAGCAGAATTACTCAGTGAAATTGATGGAGATGCTTTGTTTGTTTTAAAACCACAAAGTCAAACTAAAATTGCTGATGATGTTAGAAAAGCTGTCGAAAAAATTAAACAAAATCCTCTGTGGTCAAAGCTTAAGGTAGTTCAAACTAATCAAGTACATGAAGTAGATGCATATTGGTATGGTGTTGGTTACATTGCAGCAAATTTAGTTTTGGATGATTTGTTTAAGTATTTGGTCAAGGAAGCTTGATTAACTCAACATAGATAGGAATTACGCAAAATAACCCATGCCCTATGCCCCATGCCCATTACCCAACTTAGAAATCAGTGGTGAAATAAATCATACCTATAATATTAGATTCAGTTGTAAATAATACATGTATTCAGTAGATGTTCGTGTGATAATAATGCTAATTTTTCTCATTAACAAATCACACTTTTACATTGGCAACTGACAAGGCATGACAAGGCATCTGGTTATCAATCAATCAAGCGATTGGCTCGTCCCTGGAGACACAAACGACACTCGCTTATTTCACTCAGATACTTCCGATTACGTTCGCGTCTGCCGTCCTCAATTTGGTCAAGGATATTACCAAGTAATTCCTTTACGAGAAGATTTGCAGCTACAGATTATTGACTATACACCTAATCGCGATTTATTAATTAATAATCTTGACAATGGTAAGTGTGTTGAATTTGAATTTCAGCTAGCTGGAAGAGATGCCGGATATAGTTTTTTCTTTCCTCATTCTGGAGTGAGGGGCTTTGGTGTCGATTTGGCTCAAAAACGGATTTTTAAGGTAGAGGTTTTCTTCAAAGCACCTAGCTTCTATAGATATTGTCATCAATTTATTGAGCGTCTATCGCCGCAATTACAGCAGTTATTACAAGAAATTATACAATCAATCTACCAGTACCAGGTAGGTAAATATGTCACGTCTACGGCTACGCTAGAACATATTGTCAATTGCACCGCACCATCTGAGAAACTATACTTTGAGCAGATTATACCCGCTCCACTTTATACCCAACTTGCAAGACTCGAATCTGCCATACGCAATCCGATTACACCCACAGCAGGGGAGGTAATTGAGGAAATTCTCAGTTGTCCTTATGGTGGTTCAACCCGGCGTAGATACTTAGAACGTAAAGCTTTGCAATTAGTGACTTTACATTTAAATTCTTTACTGACACCACAACATAATCTGCAGGGATTTAGCTTACTCCAGTCGGAGGATGCGATCGCCATTCATCAAGCAGAAGAAATTTTGCGAACTAACTTACAAAATCCCCCTTCTATCGAACTTTTGGGGCGATTGGTGTTGCTAAATCGTTTTAAAATAAACCAAGGTTTTTTGCAACTATACAATAGTACACCGTTTCGCTATTTGCGAAAATGCCGAATGCTCAAGGCAAAACACCTGTTAATGACTTCAGAATTATCCATTGAACAAATTGCTTCAACTGTGGGTTACACCAGCCGCAGTCGATTCGCTACAGCATTTCGCCAAGAATTTGGTCTTAATCCCAAGATATTTCAAGTTCAAACCCTGAGAAAAGCTAGTTAAGAATGATATTTTTCCTGTCACAGATTAAACTATTAGTCTTTTTCATTAGTTTTGATGGCTGCTTTTAAACCTACATTTCTTTTAAATCAAAGGTTTTAAGCTGTTGTGCATTTAAATTGTATATGTGGACGGGCAGGGATGCTCCGCAGTCGCTCATGGGGGAAACCCCCAAGACCGCGCTGCTCTCCATCCTACAAGACAATGGTAATTTTAGATAATCTAATTTGAATGCGTTTTAGCTTAGCTATAAGTAAACCCACTAGAATTAATCAAATGAACTACTATTACTTCACCACATTAATTTTGCTGGGTTTTAAAGCCTCTTTGTAGGTTGGGTTAAGCGAAGCGCAACCCAACTCGGG
>JBCBHT010000400.1:0-5462 GCA_038525335.1 Cyanobacteria bacterium J06621_15
GCTAATTTACCAACTCTGCTCGATTCTGGTTTCCGCACTATGGGTCTGTATCCGACTATTGAACTGGTGGAAGACCAAAGGGAACAGCAGGTAAATTATCATTGTTTATTTGATTTGGATGCTGGGGAAAGAGTTGATAGATTGTATGGTGCGGAGTTAAGTAGAAGAGTTAAACAAGCAGAGAAAAGCAGCAAGTTTCAAGAATTGTTGCTAGCTATTGAACAAAAGCCTGTTTTACTTACAAATCCCGATATTTTTCACTACATCACTCACTATCAATATCAGAATCCAGCTTTGGGTAGAGATTTACTCCCGATGACACTTGCGGAATGGCCAGATTTATGGATTTTTGATGAGTTTCCTATTTTTGGACCGCATCAGGAAACTGCTGCTCTAAATAGTATGACTCTGATTCGTCGCAGTCAGGATAGCTCTCGTCAGAGAAAGTTTTTGTTTACTTCTGCGACTCCGAAGGTTGATTTTATTACCCAGTTGCAGCAAGCTGATTTCAAGGTTAAGGAGATAGAAGGGGTTTATGTTAATCAACAAGCTCCTGGTTATCGTCAAATTTTGCAGTCGGTTGAGTTAGAGTTTGTGGAGTTGAAGGATACGGATACTTCTGGATGGTTATCAGGGATGGTTGTTCAAATTCAATCGATGCTGGATGCTGAGTTGGATAGAGGGACACCGGGTAGAGGATTAATTATTGTTAATTCTGTTGCTAAGTCTGGTTTGGTTACTCGATTGTTGGAAAAATTATTACCGAATGTAATTGTTAGGGAAGTTAGCGGAAGGATAGATTCTCAAAAAAGACGGGACACTAAGGATGAGTTGAAGAATTCACGACAATCTGTTTTGGTTGTGGGGACATCAGCGGTTGATGTGGGGGTTGATTTTCGCATTCATTTGTTGATTTTTGAAGCTAGCGATTCCGCTACGGTTGTCCAACGTTTGGGACGTTTGGGGAGACATTCGGGATTTAATAATTATCGAGCTTTTATTTTAATTCCTGGTCATACTCCTTGGGTGATGGCTCGATTACAAGAAAAACTTAGTGATGCTGAAACTGTTACCAGGAAACAATTAAACGATGCGATCGCAAATGCGTTTGATTCTCCCAAAGAGTTTTCTGAGTACCGTAAACGTTGGGGTGCTTTGCAGGTACAGGGAATGTTTTATCGGATGACTCGGGAAAATAAAAGGGTAAGTCAAGCTTTACGAGATTCGATGAGGGAAGATTTACAGGGTCTGTATTCAAAAAATCTCGAATCAGTGGGTAAACAGTGGTATGGAATGCAGAATTCCGATGTGGGAAAAGCGACTCAGGAAGAATTATTAAGGTTTCGTGGTAGTTCGAGTTTACAAGCTGCGGTTTGGGATAATAATAGTTTTTACACTTACGATTTACTCAGACTTTTACCTTATGCGTTAGTAGAGGTTATTGATAGAAATACTTTTTTACAAGCAGCATCAAGTTTTAATCGTGGAGAGGAAGAATTTCCTGATAATTACATTCAAGTTTATTTAAAAATCCAAGAATGGGTGGATGAAAGGTTTGAATTAAATTTACATTGCAATCGTAAAAGTAGCGAAATCAAATATTGTGAATTAACTTTGATAGATAAACTGAGTTTGTCGGGACACCCCCAATCAAACGTAATTAATTGTTTACAAAAAAAGAGATTATTAGCTTTTTTAGTTCCCGTTCGCGAAAAACCAGGTAACAGTCATTGGGAGATTAGTAGAACTCTAAAACTTAGTCCATTATTTGGATTATATCGATTAATTGATGCAGACGAACAAGCTTATGGCTGTGCATTTCATCAAGATGCATTACTTTTAGAAGCTTTGAAATGGAGATTAAAGAAATTTACCCGTCATCGGTTTGAATCATCAATATTTTAAGAAATAAATCAATTATCAATTATCAATTATCAATGCTCAATTACCAATTACCAATGCCCAATACCCAATTTTAAATTATGACACTATTACAAACATTACTAATCGAGACTTTACCAGAAGATACCGACCCAATTCTACGCTCTTATATTGAAACGATACTACCGGCTTTAGAACGAGAATTTTCTTTAACTACTGCTTTGGGAGGTTCGGAATCAGCGCATTTTCAAATATTATCTCAACTCGGCGATAAATACGCTGTAGAAAAATCTCAAAGTTGGTCGCAAAGACCAGACCAAAGTTTGATGGTTCACGTATTAAATGCTTTACTGACATCATGGAATTTAATTCCTTTTCTAAATACAAAAAATTCGCTTTCAGAAATTGAAAAACGCTTGCTCTGTTTGGGAATTACTTTACACGATTATGATAAACACTGTCGCTCTCAAATAATTCAACCTCCTGCATCGGATGATATTCCAGCAATTCTCAAAGTATGTGAAGAATTAGGAGAAAAACTTGATTTTGATTTATTTTGGTCGGAATGGCGAGAATATCTTGTTGATATTGCTTTTCTGGCTCAAAATACGCAGCTAAAACAAGGTACAAATATCATTCCTAGTAACTGGGTGAGAGGAAAAGGAAAATTTGCAATTAAAGATTCTCGTCGTTTAAAATCACCTTTACGCTATCTTTTAGCTTTCGGTGATGTAGCGGTTCATTTAAGCGACCCAGGGGACATTGATACGCAAACCGGAGGTGACAGACTGCGGGAACATTTGCGTTCTTTAGAAATAGATAAAAAGCTGGTTTATCATCGCTTGAGAAATACGGTTGGTATTTTAAGTAATGGTATTCATAATGCGACAATGCAATTTGCGAAAGAATTAGAATGGGAACCGATTCTGTTCTTTGCTCAAGGGATAATTTATCTCGCACCAACTGATACTGAAACTCCAGATTATTCGGAATTACAGGAATTTATTTGGCAGCAAATCAGCGGAACATTGGGTAGTAAAATGTTGGGGGGAGATATTGGATTTAAACGGGATGGTAAAGGTTTAAAAGTTGCTCCACAAACTTTAGAATTATTTGCTCCCGCTGAAATTATTCCCGAACTTCCATCGGTAATTGACGCAAAGGTTAAAAATATCAAAAATCCTGCAACTCCGAAAAGATTGGAAAAATTGAGTTTAACTGAAGATGAAAAAGAGTTTTTATTAAAAGCTGCGGATATTCGGGCTGATTACATTGCTGAATTTATCGTTTTGACTCAAAAGGAATTTTTTGGTAATTCTCCTGAGTACATTACTTGGATGATTAAAACTTTAAATATTGTCGATAAAATATCTGTCGAACAAACACAAGTCCAAGCAGGAGGAGTTAATTACGGTTGGTATCAAGCAGCAGCTTATTATATTGCTAAAAATCAAACTTTGGAACCAGAAGAAGTTATCGATAAAATGCATGAATGGGCGAATGATTTAGCAATTTGGGCTGAAGAAAATAACTTGCTTCCACAGCATAATAGCCCGACGAAAGATGTATTTATGGATTATTTAAATCAATATTTAGAAATTAAAGGATGCATTAGTAAAAAATTATCATTTGAATCGGAATTATCGGCGTATATCGCAGCCAAAACAAAAGCAGCCAAACAACCGATTTGTTCTCTAAGTACAGGAGAATTCGCTTCCGAAGACCAAATGGATTCTGTAGTACTATTCAAACCTCAGCAATATAGTAATAAAAATGCTTTGGGTGGTCGTCAGATTAAGCGAGGTATTTCTAAAATTTGGTCATTAGAAATGTTGTTAAGACAAGCTTTCTTGAAAGGAGCAACACCAGGAAAATTAGAAGACCAACAGCCAATATTTTTGTATATTTTTCCTGCTTACGTTTATGCACCACAAACCGCTGCTGCTATCAAAGTTTTAGTTAACAATATCAAACAAGTAGATATGCGGGATGTTCGTAAACAATGGGTTAATTCGGGGATGAATAATCATAGTTTGCAGTCTTTGAAATGGTTGAATGATGAAGCAGAACCCGGACGCTTTAATAATGAGAATAACAAAGATAAATATACAAGAGAAGAATTACCATTTATGGCAATGACTTACACCAAAACCAACGGAAAAACTCTTACAGATGCATGGATTCAACCAGCATTTTTAGCTTTAACGCTGCCGATGTTATTAGGAGTAAAGGTAGTTGCAACTAGTAGTAATGTTCCCTTATATAACAATGATAGTGACTTTAATGATTCAGTAATTCTTGATGGTCCCGCAGGTTTTTGGAATTTGCTTGGTTTATCAACTTCTTTACGAATTCAAGATTTTTCCCCAGCAATCCAGCGATTGTTATTAGTTTACAGTTTGCATTTAGATACTCGTAGTTCGCGAAAGGATTATAAATGGCGAGATTTGGTTAAAACCGTTCGGTTGATTACAACAAATGTATTAAATATATTCGTTTTAGCAAATCAAAAATTGCGAGCAGATAAAAGAGATGCAAGCAGTCAAGAAGTTTTGCGTTATTGGAAATACGCTGAACAGCTTTCAATGAACAATTATCAATTATCAATTATCAATAAAAAAGGTAGGTATTTAATGAAGTTAATGAAAAAATTGGTAGAAGAATATAGAGTATTTTATCAAGCAAGTTTGAGCGAATCTAGCCATACAATTTTACTTCCGATATCCAAAGCTTTGGAGATAATTTTAAGCGTTCCCCAACAGATTGATTATGAAGATGTAATAATGCAAGGTTCCGGACAGTTAAGAGATGCAATCGAGCGTCAAGAAGTTTATAAACGTCCCATAATTGCGAATAAATCAATTGATTACAGCACCAGACAAGCAAAGGAAATCACAGCTATCCACACATTTATGACAACCTGCGTTCAAGATTTATTTCTAGGACTTTATCAAGGAGATAGAGCTTTACTCCAAGAAAATCGCAATCGGATAAAATCAGGTGCTGAATTCGCTTATCGTTGGTTAGCTATACAAGAAAAATCCCAACCAGAAACTAATAATTAATCCCACAACTTATGTAGAGACGTAGCACTGCTACGTCTCCCAACAATTTCGCAAAAAACTAACCACTTCTAGAAATTTCTAAAGCTACGAAAGGTGCGTTACGCTTCGCGATAACACACCCTACATCTACATTAAAAAGGAAATCAAACAATGACTATTCTCGAAAATATCAAATCTCAATTTCCAACAGCTTTCCCTCGTCTAGCATCTGGAAAGTACGTTCACTTTATCATGCTGCGTCACAGTCAATCTTTCCCGGTGTTTCAAACCGATGGAATTCTCAATACAACTCGTACTCAAGCTGGATTGGAACATTCAGAACAAATGAGTCGCTTGGTGATGTTCAAGCGCAAGCAAACAACCCCTGAGAGACTTGCGGGAAGGGAATTATTGCGCTCGTTGGATATTACTACTGCTGATAAGGAAGATAAGGATAAATATTGCGAATACAACAGCGAAGATGCTTGTAAAAAGTGTCCCGACTGCATTATGTATGGTTTTGCGATTGGTGATAAA
>JBCBHT010000401.1:0-5360 GCA_038525335.1 Cyanobacteria bacterium J06621_15
GCGATCGCCCTTACGAACGCATGAACATAACAGGTATAAAAGGCTTAACCAAAGCTGAAATTACCACTCTCAAAGCATTAGGTGCAGTAGAAGAATAAATAAACCACCACAATCCAGTCAAAACCAAGCCGAATCATCGAAATCTCCCATTAAATCTTTAATTTCACAATAATACTGATAATCAAATTCCAATTGTTTCAAGTCGGTATCTAATACTAAATTTTTCAATTCTTGAACTATTTCTTGAACTTGATTTTCATCACTGACACCTGAATAATATATTTTGATAAATTTGTCAGCTTTAGTCATAAATTGTTCGAGGTTTGTGACGAATACCTGTTCTGAATTAATTGCTTGAATCATGATTTTTTTCTATGAAGTATCTGAAGCGGTTTAGTATTCATTTGGAAGCATTAAAACTTTTTCTACCAGATAAAGTTTGATATGGTTTAAAGGAAAATCTGTATATTCAATTTCTTGGCGTAATACTTCTTGATTCGTATCCCACTCACATATCAAAACACCGGAATTATCTTGAACTTGTAAATGCCAGATTTGAAATTCTCTTAACTTCGGATTGGATAGAAATTGATTTGTTTGATGTGAAGCAATTGCATCTAATAACCAGTAGCAATTAGCTTCTTGAGCTAAGTATTGAATAGCCTCAGTATATTTCAAGCCGAGCCAGTGTTTGTAGAGAGTGTTTGAACCATAAAATTGTTTTAGTTCGCTGGCTATTTCTTGTGAAGTTTTCATTTTTTTTAATTCCTGATTTTACGAACTTCACTCTTTCATCGGCGTGAGCCGTAAAACGATAACTGCTGATAATAAATACCAGCAGTTAGACAATATTTATTTTTGTTTAGCAATGGTTAAAAGATATTTTTCCGAACAGTGACTTATACCTCGTAACAGTAGAACTTGATTGAATTTGCAGGATTGCGATACACTGTTCCAATATCAGTTTCACCCATCTCACGTTACTACACCTCATAAACCTTCAATATTTCATCGCCATAGTGGTTAATTACCTTAACCGCAATCTTTCCAGGTTTACCATTTTTATTTTTAGGTGAGTCAAAAGGACGACTAATAGCAGAGTAAAGGTCTAACCATGCATCTTCATCAATTTCAGCTTTCAGAGTTTTCTTAAGTTTTTCATAGGGTTTATTCGCTCCAGTAAAGTAAGCATGACGTACAAAAAAGCTTTCACCGTTATAATTGGTGTCGATGAACCAGCAAGCAATGTCATTTACTGAACTACTACGAATTTCACCAGTGGTGGGGTCGTAAATATCTAAACCCTTTAGTTCTACAGTAATTCTGCCATCATCAAGATGTTTGACTTCAATATCTGGTTCTCCAAAAACCATGAACAAGTTACCCGAACCAGTTTTTTTAAGTACTTCATCACCCAAAAGCAAATCGGGATTCATTTTGGTAACTAATACCTGTAACTTGCCGTAGCGTTTCGATTCTTCGGATACTCCAGGGTCAAACGCAAATCCACAGACAATCAGTAAGTCGTAGCTGATTCCTTGTACTGCTTCTTTGGCTGCTTCTTTGATTTGGTCGGAGCCAACTGTACCGTATTCCGGACCGATAGAAACTGCAACTCGTTTGACGGTACCATCTTTTTCGGTATATTCTCCTTCTGCTTGTATCCACTCACCAGCTAGTGGTTCAAGGGAATCAAATTTGAGTCGTTCATTCTTTTTGGTATTTTGAACTCCTGCTTTCCTTAAGTTCTCAATAATCCTAAACTCAAACTGGTCAGATGCTTGCTGTGTTGCTTCTGTTTCAGAAGCTGGTTGTTCCGAGTTAGTAGCAAGAACGCGGTGTGGTGATAAACTTTCTACAGTAAACGGACCCGTTACCCGCAATCGCTTTTTATCTTTGTAGGGTTGGTCATAAAGGATTTCACTGTCCGAGTTAAGAGCGATAGATTCATCAATTTTTTTCTGACGTTCTTGTTTTAACTTCCACCACTGCTCTAATAAGTCTTTGGCTTCCTGCGACCATTTATCTTCAGGTTCGCGGGGTATCTCCCATTCTTCCCACTTTTTCTTGAGCAGTTTATTTAACTTTGTACGGATGGGTTCTAGTTTTTGTTGATACTTTTCGTGAATCGTATCGATTTCTGGATTATTGGCGATCGCCTTTAAAGTGATGTGTGGAACGCGCTTGTAGACAAAGCCTTTTTTGATATCGTTTTCAGTTTTGATATTGGTTGGTGGTAATTTTGTGGTAATTTCTGTTTCTTTTTTAATACCTTCTGTAGAATCAGCAAGTAGGTAGTAGGGAAATTGGGCTGACATAAGACGAGTTCTAGCTAACGCTAAAGCGACTCGACTTGTATCAATGGTAATCCAGCGTCTTCCCCACTGTTCTGCGACATAGGCTGTACTACCGCTACCCATCGTAGGATCTAGGACTAAATCGCCTGGATCAGTAGTCATTAAAATGCAGCGCTGAATAAATTTTGGTGCAGTTTGTACAACGTAAACTTGACCATTGTTCGTAGATAAAGAATATTTACAACCAGGTTTATTAAAATCTGGTGTCAGTTTTTGACTCTTTATTTCGTAACGGTAGCCCAACAACCGAGGGAAAGTTATCTCACAATCATTTCGTTCTGGAAGTGCGCGGACGCGGGTAGGTAATGCTCCTCGTTTTGGTTGTTTGTTAGAACCCGCACAAGGAATAAAGGCAAAGGGAACACCATAGACTTCCGCATACTCTGGGGTGAATGACTCAATTTCAATATTCTTACCATTGACGTTAATTTGATTAACGGTAGGAGTATAACTAATGCGTCTTAAACCTCTTCCTACAACTTGTTCGCATAAAAGCTGAGTGCCAAATGCTCTCATCCCTAAAATGTGGGTGACTGTATTAGCATTCCAACCTTCGGTCAGTATCGAAACTGAAACAACACAACGAATATGTTCGCCTAATTTACCGGATTTACCAACAGTGTTTAGCACCTCCCGCAACAGGTCTTCATTGGTAATTCCTATTTTTTCTACTTGGGTGCAGACGATAAATTATCCGCCAACACCCACTGCGAATGTTCCTCATTAGATGTCTCGCTTATTTCTTGGAGTGGCGAAACAACACTGGCTGAATCAAAAAAGCAATTGGAAAACCTAGAAACACGGTTACACTCCAGCCCCAGGGAGCCAATAAAGCCGCACCAATTGCCAGCAGGAAAATTATCGGTTCAATGTAGCTTTCTTGACGGATATGGCGAATCGTTTCGTCGGATAAGTCAGGTGCCACCAGCCGTCGATTTTGAGTGCCATAAATCCATGCAGCTGCTGAAAAAATACCCACCCCTATTGCTGTAACACTGTAAAACACATTGATTGCAAATACGCCTTCATAGGATTCCGAGAGATTGCTGGCATAGGGTAAAAACACCACAAATAAAAGGGCGAATAAACTCAAAAAAGTATGAACCGCATCGGTTTTTTGATAATGTTTAAACTGATTCACATGGGTGAACCAATAGAAGGCTATGGTGAGAAAGGTAATCGCATAGATTCCCATAGCAGGCAATTGCTTTAAGAGTAATTGAGCCGCCATTTCAGGCGATATTTGATCCAGCGGTATTGGATCGAAAACCAAGGTTAGAATGGTCATGGCTACAGCAAAAATAATGTCGCTGAGTCGAGCTAAGCGTTGAATCGGCATCTGATGTTCTAAGCTACGGCTTGATTGTATACTAAAAACGACCTAGTTTTTAACTTTTGCGTGTAAGTACGGCGAGCAAATTAAAAAGTCAAGTTGAACTCCCTCCAAGCAGTAAGTGCCTAAGCAAAATTAATTGTATATTCTGAACCAAAATTTATCAGAATATTTTCTACAGCTTCGACTAAATTAGAATAATTATCATAGGCATTAACATCCAGCCATTTATATTTAACAAATCGCCATAATATTTCTATAACATTCAAATGAGGAGAATAGGTTGGTAAAAAGAAAATATCTAAACCTTGCTTTGATCACTCTTCTTCTTTATCCCATAAAGAATTATTTTGATGTACTGATGAATTATCCATTATTAAAACAGTTTTTTTAGTGATTTTTTTACAAAAATCATCGATGCAAGCTATAACAACATCACTATTAATGCTACAATTAAAGGTATACGCTTCTAATCCGTTGTTTTTATTTAAAAATCCTAAAACATTTAATCTTTTACTCTGTTGACTTTTTACTGTTGTTTTTTGTTTACTTTCTTGCCAAGCATAAGGAATATATGGAATTAAACAAAAGCCACTTTCATCTACATATCTAATTTCTATCTCTCCAATAGATTCTTGTTCTTTCAATTGTTGTAATCCTTGAAATTTTTTATCGTAAAATTCAGGTACAGGAGCCCCTCCGACTATTCTCTTAATTCTATACCAACCCAAATATTTTTATTAATTCTGATATTTGGTATCCTTGAAAAGTAAAAATAACTGTTGCTGTGTTGTCACGGTTTACAGCACCACTCCCAAACTCACTACAAAAACTTGCTACCTTAAAAGCGCACAATTAAGCAGAAAGTGGAATAATTTTATGTGAATATACTTATTATTTTGGGTATAGAAAATACCCAAAATAATCATCTAATTTCCAGTATTACAGCTTTACCTTAGTTTCACCTTACTTCCAAATTATATTTTTAGCGTATCTAAACCTCGGCTCCAAGCGCACTCAGCCCCTCCTGCATTTGAAGAATCGGTACGTAATAGTCTTAAACAGGATAAGCAATCTCAAGGGTACGGAGGGCACGAGTAACAACTTCTTCATCCGAAAGACAAGCCAGATCAAGGGCTGGGGTAGCCCCATTAAATGCCATGATGATGGGTACACCAATGTAGCGGTGAAGGTTGAGCCAGTTATTAAATTGCCCTGGGGGTAAGTCATTCTCTGGCGTAATGATCCAGGTCGGATCATTATCCCAAAACGCTTCTTTAAATAGCAGATATACCTTGTCAAGCGTCCCCATTCCCAACCGAGCGATCGCCCCTTGTTTACGATCAGAAAGGGGGGGATTAAAGGCAATGACACCTTTCTTGAATACACCTAAAGGGACCGTGACGATCACCGCATCGAAGGCAGTTACGGCTTGACCTTGGATTCCCATCTCAACCCCCGCATCAGTGAGTGAAATCCGTTCGACCCGTGATGAAAGCCTAACCTCGTAATCACCGGCAAATGCCGCAAAAATCGTATCGTAGCCATTGGGAAACTTGACATCAGGCCCGTAATAGCCAAAATTGTCACCCCGAAACAGCTTGTCAAGCGTGTAATGCCAATTGTTGAGCTTGTTCCTCTCAGTTGCGGCAAAATGCTGAGTAACAAGG
>JBCBHT010000402.1:0-5264 GCA_038525335.1 Cyanobacteria bacterium J06621_15
TTAATGCTGTAAATGATGTTTACGCGCAGGTTGCATGGAAATATTATACTGAAGTTGGTAAGGAGATTTTGCCACTGAGAAGATTTAAAAGCATATTTATTAACATTATCAATTTGCAATTTATTCTCTGGATTTTTTAAACTGGTGATAATAATGCTTTTACTAAGTGGCGAAGTAATACTTGCAACTGCTTCACATCCAGTGAGCAAATGAGGAGAAGAAGCATCAATAGTACCTAGCTTTTTACCTTCAACTATTATCCAACGCGCAGTTTGAGTAGGGGCACGAGGATTAATTCCATTTTCAAATTTTATCGGGACTTTTTCACCAGCAAAGTTTCTGTCAGCATAATGATTGAACTGAGTACCAAGTACTCTCATTTGAGTAAACTGTAACTGATTTAATTGACCTATAACTTCGTCAGGAAATATAGCAAATGCCACACCTGCTTTCTTTTGTCCCGACGAATAATTTTTATTTTCTTCGGTATGACTAACATCATGAATTGCAGCCGCTAGCTGTAGCTTTTCATTATCAGGAGTACTTTCTCTTATTGATTCAACATATTCAAGAGTTTGTTGCTTCAAAGCATCAATCATACTATTACTAATACCACTGAAGAATTCAACTTTACCCTTCTCTATAATGATTCCCGGTTTTAAGTTGTGTTCTCGCATCGATTTCATGCTGATTGTGCCAATAGGAATATCAATATCTTTACCCGATGGTGTTTTAAATCTTGCTTGTGCAAAAAGAGGGTGTGGCATTTTTGTAGTTGGCTCCCTAGAACAAATTCTTATATTTAGCTCAGAAGCTTTCCAGAAGTTTGAATTTTTAGCTGCCTTAAACTTAATTAAATTCGTAATTTCTAATTGCTTTCCACTATTTGGAGACGTTATTTTAAGTAATGGTCCAGATGCAATTTTTTGTCTTTCTTCTAATTCTATAAGGTTTCTGACCTTGGAATTATAGTTAGTCTTTATTTGTTGAGCTTTTTCTTTAAATGAATCAAACTCTATCTGAGGATAAAGTTTTCTAAATTGCTCTATGGGTCTAGCAACTAATTGGTTTTGTTCAAATATTTGATTTGTTTGTTGAATCATCAAATCAATAGGGCTATAACCGTTGCTTTTCATCCCACGATTAATAAATGCTTCTTTATTTTTCTTATCAGCTAGCCATTCAACTTCCTTATAACTAGTTATAGCTTGACAATATTTAATAATTGATTCGTCAGGACGCAAAGCACTTTTACAACCATCGGTCGCTACTTGTAATTCATTTCCTAATTCTGCTACACAGTCAAATAATATTTTTTTAATTGAGTTTAATTGATGTTCTACTTGTGAATCTTTTAAATCTTTATTGAGTATCGATGATATCGGTATCAACTGCTGTATAATCTTTGAAGGTATTTCTAATTTACCTTGCTCGTGTCTTTTCAAAATATAATTAAAATGTGCGGAAATGCGTTGAAGATAATCAGATTTTTCTGACTTCGGAATTTCATAAACTTCACATTGCAATGCAATATTCTTCTGAATTTCGTTAGCAATAATGCCAATTTTATTATCCATAGCAGAAACAGCAATTTCTGCAAAGGTTCCTTGGTAAGGGAGTTTTGCTTTTTTAACAATATCAGGATATCTATTTTCAAGTAAATTCTTCTCCCTTACTTCTTTCGCCAATATTGGAAATTCCTTACTTGGTGCAAAAGCTAATAAATCACCATCAAAATCGCATTGCATATTATCCATAGCTGTTTTTGGATTTATATAAACACATCCCGATAGCGTTTGTGGAAGATGCTTGTTTTTTAAAGTAATTACACCATTTGAATTAATTAAAGGTGAACGGGTAACTATAATTTCTTCTCCTTCCTTCAAGTAAGGAATACAAATTTCATTTGGCTGTAAATCTAAACTAGGTTGAGCTAAACCGGACGTAAACTTGATAGAACGTCCAGTCGCTATCTCTACCCATTGTTTGCGAGCAAAGTCCTTAAGGTCAGAAATAATTTTAGGATGTTCGAGCAGTTGATAAAAATTTTCTGTATCAGCTTTTAATAGAGAGTAAAGTAATAAATCTTTTTGTTCTTTTATGCAGTTTGAACATTCTTGAGCTTCTTCAATTTCTGAGTCGGAAACTAAATTATCAAATATAAATAATTTCTCATCTATATCTTCTTTAAAATCTGTATCTGAGTCCAAGCTTTTAGCAGCGAGTGCTTTACGTCGAGAGCAGTTATCAATATATCGCTGTGCTAATTTTTTCGGGTCAAGTTGCTCTTGAGCTAGTTTTTCTGCTTGCTCTTTGATAATAGGAAGAATTTCTTGTTTAACAGCTTGAGGATAATTAACTAGAATCTGAGTTCCTAAACTATGTTCTCGATACAAAGCAAAAGACTTCACACCTAAACCAAGCGAAAGTATATATTCTCCTGGCTTAATTGCATCTTCTCCTTTCCTCCCCTTGAAAGAAGATGTAGCTAGTACCATATCGTAACCAATTTTGGAGCGGAGAGTACCATCCTTTAACTTACCACTCATCCGAAAAGAAGATTCCCCTAATTTATCTAGTCTTGCAGGTGCGAGCGTACCCTTTGCAATTCGCATAACTGCACTTTCTTGTTGGGGTTTGATACCAAGTCGAAACTGAAAAGCACGCGGTTGTATATTGTTAGAAATTGCAAAATCTCTATCTATTAAGCCCTTACAATCACCAACTAACTTCCGAGCATCATTCACCGCTATAACATTACCGTTTTCTCCAGTAACATCATCAATAACTAAAACTCTCACGTCTCTTAATTCATGGAAACTTTGACAAGGAGTGAAAGGCAAAGGATAAGCTGCACCATCAGAAGGGTTAGGATACAATAAAGAGCGAACATTGGGATTATCGGCGAAAAACATTCTTGTACCAGACGAAAATTGAAGACTTCCAATTCCATTTAAATCTTCTTCCAAGTCTTCTGGTATTGTGGCATCAGGATAAGCAATACCGATGCTAAACTTAGTGTTAGGAAACAGATATTGTGCAAGTACCTTGTCTAACTTTTGTTCGATACCTGTATCTTGTTTAGTTTTTGTATCAAATTGATTGAGCTTTATAGCCATATCCAAATCATCGGTACATTTTATGAAAGATAAGAAAAAGACGCATATTCCACAAACAAGTATCAGTGAACTTTCTCATGGGATGACTCCCTCTGAACTTATTAGTGAAGGACATGTAGATGTTGATTATTTCTATGACCCGGATGAAGAAGAATGGAAAAGAGAAGTTGAAAAAATGGAGCAAATAGTAAGAGAAAATAAAATTCCCGATTCTGAATGTACGCCGTTTTAAAAGCTATCCAATGTATTAAGGAGCTAATTTACGTTTCGAGGGTGGAACTACCCATATAGTGCAGAATCCTGACCTGGCTTTGCGGTTATATTGCGATAAGGTCAAACCTAACTTTTGAGCATCCTTGATACATTCCTTGTTATCTAAATAATCCCGATTCCAATTAATTAAATTCCTAGCAAATCTACCCTCACTCGACATAGCCCATTTCATTGCTTCTGCTTCTTCCCAAGTTAAACTATCTGACTTAACCAAGGTATATCCCTTTCCCAATACCCCAACAATCCAAGGTGGTATCGTTACTCCACCTATGAAACCCGCTCCAAAAATAAGAAAGAATACAATAGCAGCCGGATAAATAGAATTTATAATATTTCGACCTTCACGCACCAAAGATTCATGAATCAAAGCCTGTGCTGCTCGGTTAATAGCTACTTTTTGCCTCTGAACAGCAACTTGTTCTACTTTCTCTAAATTATTTGCTAAATCTTGATTCCAAGTTTTAAAAAGTACTTTTAATGTTTCTGGTGCATCCTGCAACATTGCCTCCAATTGTCCCGTTGCAACCAGTACAAGAAATAATGGGTCATCTTTTGATAAACCACTTCTAAAAGCAAAATCAACCACTCGCTGTTTAAATTCTTCACTCTTCCCTTTCAAAGCTTCAGCAAGTAACTCATCCGGAGTTTTTGGTGTTTGTTCTTTACTTTTGGAAGCATCATCTGTACTCATTGAATCAACTCCGTTGCAGCTAAGGAAGCATAAGCCACTTTGAGGAAATTCTTCACCCGTTGTTTGGGAATGACTTTCAGTTCGGGGTGTGCGATCGCCATATCAAAAGTTATCCCCAAGCGGTCAATCATACTACGCTCCCAAAACGGAAATTTAGGAAAATCCATAATAATAAAGTCATGGTCGCTAATAGCTTGTTTAAATTTTGGCATCTCATTTATATACTCCCATTCATCGCATAATCCTTGATTTCTCACAAATACATGAATAATGTCATTTCCAAAATCATTCAACGATTGAAGAAAGAAATTTACCGAATCAACTCCTCCCATACAGACAAACCATTTAATAAATTTAATTGAATTATCTTTACCCAAATTGACTAAATCATTACGTTGTATCCAATTAGTAACATTGGAATAAACTTGAGCAGGTAGATTAACAACTACAGATTTTTCAAACGCTAAATCAAATATTTTATCAGCTTCAAATGCCAACTTCTCATCATCGCTAAAATAAGCAACTTCAACCGAGGGGTAAATTGTAGCTATATCTTTGTTGCTGATATCCGCATCGACAATTGCAATATCGTAAGCGATGGATTTACAGTATTCAATAAATGTCCTACTGAAAAACGATTTTCCACACCCCCCTTTTTCTCCATCAATAAGATGAATAATTGTTGGTTCTTTGAAACTATTTTCTTTATTTACTCTCACAAAACCATTAGCTGATGCTTGCTGCTTTTCTTCGCTGTCATCATTACTGTTAATAGGTTCTACCTTTAATTCTTCATTGATTGGAGTTTCTGTAACTTCTTGAGTAATTTCCGAGCCATCAATTTCTTTATCCCAATCCTCTACTTTTTCATTACTTGATACTTGATTGTTATCCATATTTAACTTTTCTCCATTATTCTCTGTTTGCATATCTTCTTGAATAGTTGATGTAGTATTTTGTGTTCTTTTCTTTTTCGATTTTCTATAGCTCATGAGATTACCTATTTAGAAAATTATCGCTACATGAAGTTACTTAAACCAGCATCGTCGTAAAGATTATTTTCAGAATTATTAGTTGCACTTTGATAATTTAACTCTCTAGAATTTTGCATTACAAATGGAGTAGAAACATCTTCTAATCCTGCTAACTCAACAATCTCTTGTGCCTGTTTTCTCAGAGCT
>JBCBHT010000403.1:0-5233 GCA_038525335.1 Cyanobacteria bacterium J06621_15
GCTCTCTAGCCGCTTTAAATAACTCTTTACGCTGTTTTTTGTCTTTCTCTCGATTCAGCTTTTTAGCTTGCTTATATGACTCGGAATTACGCACCAACTTCATGCGAATCAACGCTTCGTTAAGGCAAGCATTATAAAGTTGTCTAGCAGCTTGAAATCTAGCGCTCAACTGCTTCTCAAGTTTGCTGTTAACCTTTAACGGCAGTTCTGTTATGAATGATGGAGTTGTAACCCGAGCCATTTGACCGACCTCTCAAATAGTGTTATATATAAGTTAACCGATATATACGCAAAAATAAATGCCTTTTCAAAAAAATCACAGACTTGGTGCAAAAAAAATATATAGCCGACCTTTGGATAAACAGATAATCGGTTTTAAGGGCTATGAAGGTCAAAAAGAAAAACTAAAAAATATCCCTGACTGGCAGAATAAACTCAGAAATTATATCGATTTACTGATTAAGGAACATGGCGAATAAATTCGCCCGTGTCGGAATTCCACCCCGATTTAAAAATACGAGGCTATCTTCCTCCCGCGTTATTTCAGGTATGAAATAAATTAGAGCCGGAAAATTACGCTATATGAGCTTTTGAAAACTTTATAATAATTTCATAAAACTATTGATGTATGTAAATGTATAAGGAGACGCTGCACTGCAACGTCTCAGACTTACAGTTTTTATTCAACCAAAGCTTTGAGTTTTTTGTCTACCAGTTGATTAGTTAGTTTGGGGTCAGCTCGTTTTCCGGTTTTCTTGAGAACTTGTCCCACAAAGAAACCTTTAACGTTGGTTTTACCGCTGCGATATTTTTCGACTTCTTTGGGATTTCCAGCAATTGCTTCATCGATGAGAGGTTCGAGTACTGCTGGGTCGGTAATTAGTTTTTCACCAGCAAAAATATCTTTGGGAGCTTTACCTTCGAGTAAATCTGGTAATTTCTCTTTAGCTTTTGCATTGCTAATTTCACCTTTATCAATTAACTTAACCACCTCAGCTAAATTGTCGGGAGTCAACTTGATATCGGTAATATTCAACTTTTGCTTGTTGAGATAACCAGCAATATCTCCCATAATCCAATTTGCTGCGGATTTTGAATTTGCTCCTTTATTTACAGCAGCTTCAAAATATTCAGCAGTAGCACGTTCCTCAGTTAAAACCCTAGCATCGTAAGCTGAAAGTCCTAACTCAGCTTCGTAATAGTGGCGTTTTTTTGCGGGTAAATCGGGTAGTTCGCTTTCCCACTTTTTCAACTGTTCTTCACTTACTTCAATCGGAGCCAAGTCTGGTTCGGGGAAATAACGATAATCGCTCGAACCTTCCTTGACCCGCATACTAATAGTACGTTGAGAACCTTCTTCCCAAAGACGAGTTTCTTGAATTATTGCTTCACCGGATTCAACAGCTTCGATTTGACGTTCAATTTCGTATTCAATCGCTTTTTGAATAGCGCTGAAGGAATTCATATTTTTAATTTCTACCTTCGTCCCAAACTCTTTCTGTCCAACGGGACGAACCGAGATATTTACATCACAGCGGAGGGAACCTTCCTGCATGTTACCATCGCTGACACCAAGGTAACGGACAATTCTGCGTAACTCTTGAGCATATTCAGCAGCTTCTTGTCCAGAACGCAAATCGGGTTCGGAAACGATTTCCACCAAAGGAACACCAGCTCGATTGTAGTCTACCAGAGAATAGCTCGAACCAGATAAACGGTCGCTACCAGCGTGAACCAATTTTCCTGCATCTTCTTCCATATGCAGACGAGTCACACCAATTTTTTTACGAGTGGAGTTACCATCTTTATCAACTATCTCAATTTCAATATGACCGTGTTCTGCGATGGGTAAATCAAATTGAGAAATTTGGTAATTTTTAGGTAAATCGGGATAAAAATATTGTTTTCGGTCAAATTTACTATACTTTGCAATTTGACAATTAAGAGCCAAACCAGCTTTTACAGCATATTCTAAGACTTTTTCGTTGAGAACCGGCAATACCCCAGGTAAACCCATACAAATCGGGTCGATATTGGTATTGGGGTCAGCACCGAATTCTGTAGAGCTATCGGAGAAAATTTTAGTTTTAGTAGCGAGTTGACAATGGGTTTCTAGACCAATTATCGCTTCGTAATCAGTTTTTACAGTTGTAGCAGCAGTCATAAAATTTCAATATTCGAGCGAATAACAGCAATCAATAGGTATTGTAGCTGTTTCGAGCCAACAACAGATGGATGTTTACGCTCGTTATTATGGTGTGAATTCCGTCTACCGAGAAGTTGGGTCAAAACAATAAATAAAATTAAGGGGAACCTGCAACCCGCTCAATTAAGCAATTATTCAATTTTATTAGTCATATATATTTCTGATTTTACATGCGCTTTGTATTGAGTAAATGATTATTTGTATAAATTATTTACTGTACTTTTAAAACAATACCCTTTAGGTAGAGGCATAAGTGACTTAATAACTGCTATTTAATTTATAGTTGCTGCTCGCGTGAATTAACAAATAAAATAATCTTTCCAAAATACTGCATTTTAATTGCAGTTAATTTGACTATCAGCAGATTTTTTTTAACTCCATACATATGCTCTAAGATGCTGTGATTACAGGTTTTTCACAGCTTAAAAGCATCTCAGTCAAGAATATCCAAAGCTGTACAAAATGATTTTGAAATAATGACGACATTACTAATTTTCATGGGAATAATAATCCTTACCATCGTAACTTTTGATGTATTGATTACTACTTTAACAGTTGGAGGAGGAGGACCAATTACCAGCAGATTTTCTAGCGGTGTATGGTGGATAGTATTGCAAATTCATCGTAGAAAATCCAGTCATAGACTATTATCAATTACGGGTTTAGTATTATTAACTGGAATAGCTTTAGCTTGGTATTTATTAACTTGGGTAGGATGGACATTTATATTTTGTGCTGAAAATTCTGCTGTTGTGAATGCTTCTTCTAAAATACCGGCAGATATTTGGGAAAGAATTTATTTTGTTGGCTATACAGTATCTACTTTAGGAATGGGGGATTTTCAAGCTCAAGGAAGAGTTTGGCAGATAGCCACAGCAATATCATCAGCAAGTGGTTTTTTCTTAGTCACTTTAAGTATTGCTTATTTGTTACCAATTGTTTCAGCAGGTTCTGAAAAACGCGCTTTTGCAACCTATTTATCTTCATTGGGAGGAACCGCAGACGAAATTTTAGTTAGAGCTTGGAACGGTCACGATTTTGGAGAATTATCATCACATCTAAGTTCTTTGACACCAACTTTAACCCAGCAAGGAGAAAAGCATTTAGCATATCCAATTTTGCATTATTTCCACAGTGTAGAACGAGCTAGGTCTTTACCTTTAAGTTTAGTGGCATTAGATGAAGCTCTGACCTTACTTCAATACGGAATTCCAGATAAATATCAACCAGACCCAGCCGCTTTAGGTACTGCAAGAAGAGCTAGTGCAGCTTTCTTGAAAACTTTAAAATCAGCATATTTAGAACCAGCTTCTCGCAATCCAGAACTTCCTTCTTTGGAATTGCTACGTAATAAAGGTATTCCAACAGTTAGCGATGAAGAATTTTGGGAAAGAACAAAGATTATCACCAAACGTAGAAGATTTCTTTTAGCATTAGCTGAAAATGACGGTTGGACATGGGATGCTATCTGTTCTACTTTGACTACTAATAGAGCTAGTAGTTTGGATGATGAGACGCTGATTGATGATGTGACGTTACATTAATTAGGTTAAAGGTTAATGTTTGAGGGAATTGGTAATTTTATAAATTATGCTTTGGGATTGGATGTTAAGGAATTAAATGTATGGCAGATGGGGTTGAGAGCAGCGGTAATTTATATTGCTGGCTGGATAATGGTTAGAGTTGCGGGGGATAGAAGATTTATTGGTAAACACGCTGCTTTTGATGTAGTTTTGAGCATTATTTTCGGTTCAACATTGAGTCGTACTATAAATGGTTCTGCTCCTTTCTTTCCTACAATTGGTGCAGGGTTTGTATTGGTAGGAATGCATTGGTTATTTGCAGGAATTTCTTATCATTTTCCGGTTTTGGAACAGTTAATAAAAGGTTCATCGCGGATATTAATAAGAGATGGTGATATTAATTATAAAAATATGCGAAAAAGTCATTTAAGTAAAAAAGATTTAGAATCATCTTTACGTTCTCAAGCTAAATTAACCGACATATCACAAGTTGAATTAGCAAGATTAGAAAGTGGTGGAGAAATTAGCGTTTTACCCAGAGAAAATAAACCACACATTATTGATGTAAATGTGGAAGAAGGAGTTAAAACGATTCGGATTAAACTTTAAAAAAAAAATTTCATCAAAATCTAATATTGTAGGGTGTGTGACGGTGACGATATTTTATGATATTTAATCTAACAATTTGAAAATACCGTCACGCACCAATTATTTTAATTAAAAACTTATACGGTAAATATTGATTTATAATACTTCAAAAATTTGAATTCTCAAAGTTTATGTATAGTGTTCCTACAGCAACTGAAGCACGATTTGACCTCACCCCCAGCCCCTCTCCTTATTAAGGAGAGGGGAGATAGATTTTGAAGTATACCTGGATAGAATGAGAAATGCTATGTATTCAAAATCAATTAAAATAAATTACACAAAGACTATTCAAATAAATGCGACCGTAGAAAAAGTATTTGCATTTTGTGCATCTCCTGATGATTTTGAAAAACACTTTCCTCATCCCATCCATTGGATTAACACAGAAAAAGAATGGAAAAATGGTTCTATAATCGAATTCAAATTTCGTTTTTCACCAATCTGGCTATATTGGAAAGCAGAAATCATTGAATATCAACAAAACAAATTATTCATTGATATATTACGTTCAAACTTTCCTTACAAATATTTTCGTCACAGTCATTTATTTAAATCCCAGGGAGAACTAACTATTTACACCGATAAAATTGAATTTAGTCTCGGTTTTGGAAATTTAATTGATAAAGTAGTTGGTATACCCGTTCTCTAATCTACCTTTAATCAACGACATCTTAATCTAAAAAATTATTTTAATACGATTTGAATTGTTGGGTGTAAGAATCAGTATTCAGGAAAATAGTTAATGTATAAAAAATTGTGATTTGTGATTATGTAATTAAAGGCGATCGCCAAATTGAAAATTCTGATTTTAACTAGATATATCCTACCTTTGAGCTTATAAACCTGATTTTTAAAA
>JBCBHT010000404.1:0-5226 GCA_038525335.1 Cyanobacteria bacterium J06621_15
AATCGCTTCTATTACAGTATTTAACTTGGTGCTGTTTTTCATGACTTATCCTATTTGTATGGTAGTGTTTTTAGTATTAGTGATTAATCTCGGAACGGTTGCGGGACTGCTCGCGGAACTGCTCGGAACTACTCACGGGACAAGTTCCGGCTCGGGACATTGGCGGGACAGTTCGCGGGATACGCAGAACTCCTGTTCCGTAAGCAGTCCCGCGTTTTAGTCCCGCGACGGGACTAGGCTTGCGGGACATCGTGGGATAGCCGTTTTAGGGCATTTATAGAAGTCCCGCGAACTGTCCCGCGAAACTAATTATTGTCGCGAAGGTAAATACATTTCACTTGGTTCATCTCCAATCTTTTTAATTAAATTTGCAATAATTAACTCTCCAAGGTAGTATCTAATTTCCTTTGCGGACTTTCTATCTTTACCAAGTGGATGTTTGTCACAAATCGCTTTTACTTTGATTGGTTCACCCTTAGAATCAGCAACACATTCTTTTAACTTAGTTAAAATTAATAATCCATCTTCGCTAACATCTGCATACTTACTATCAAGCCCTTCGTTAAAAAGCTTGTCTAATTTATTAGCAGTATTATCAACGCTTGAATTTTGAATAATTGGTGGTTGCTGTGTTGGATTTTGGATGATAGTTGGCGCTTCACTTGCTGGTAATGGTTCGGGTTGTTGTGGAGGATTGATAAATGTATTTGAGTCACGGTCATAGCCTGAATAATTAGTTAATTCTGGCATGGGCAACCATTCGTCAAACTTGCTGTAAAAGAATGCTCTATCACGCGGACTTTTATCACAAAGTACGCGCACATCATCCCAAAAATACTTATCATTGGCTGTGAATTTGGTACGTTTCATCATGTCAAAACTAGCGCTTGCTTCTCCTTTTTTGGTGCAAAGTAAAGCAAGTCTTGCAAACTGAGAAAGTATTCCGGTATTGATTCCTAAATCTGCAACATGAGGGTTTTGACAAACAATCCAAGCTGTTATTCCTTGACTTCCTCCCAAACTTGGTAATTGTCCAATTCTTCCCTTTAAAACATCAGATTTTTTAACAAGAGAATAGTTAATTCCCATTGTTGTAGCTTCATCTAAAATCAAAAGCTTTCGACCCTCAACTTTATAGAATTCCTCCCAGAAACTTTCATAAGCGTTTACCGCTTCTTGTGGGTCTGCCCCTAATGATTTAAAGCTTTTATAAGTGTCAGCAATCCCTTCAAAATATCCCTTTTCTTTTGGGTCTGCTTTTGGGTCAATGTAGAAAATGTGTACGTCAGGATGCTGCTTTTTGAATTCCCGTAAAGCATTTGATATAACGATTCCCTTTCCACCACCACCGGGGGAACAGATTATTAAATTGGATGGTTCAGCGGCAAGTGAAGGAATTAATTCTTCTGGCTGGTGTGTTTGTCTTGTTTCCAGTTCTTCCCGTCGCACCTCATCCATTGGCAAGCGGAATTGCATTTTTTCAATAAAGGTTTTTGGTGCTGTAAATGCTGGTTGCTCCTCTTCCACTGGGTTTAATTGAAGCTTGATGTGTTTCATTAACTCTGGATCTAACGTTGTATCTGGTTGAATACGGTCTTTCATCTTGTTTAGTTCGCTTGCGACAGCCTTGGGTTCATTACCAAAACCACCTTCTACACAGGCTTTACGCAACGTAAAATAAACAGCAAACCGCTTTCCTTCTGGTATGGAGTCCAGCAACTCTAAAAGCATCCCTTGATAATCAACAATCATTTCCAATTCCCTAGCTGGTGCTGTAGAGAGAAATGTAAGTTTGTTTCTTCGTTCTGGGTCTGTGTCGTCGTGCATTGCTTCCAATACTTCCCGTCCGTCGGCACTGGTAGAGGTAGCAAGTTTTTGTAAAGTAAACCCACTAAAAGGGATGGGAAGAATCCGACCAAGCCTAAAAGCACTGTCCGCAACGGATGCAGCGTAACTAAACAAACCTAAACTTATTGCAATTGGTGCAAGTGGTGCAATCGCAGTTCCGGTCAATGCGAATGCCCCAACCCCAACAGATAAACCTAAAAGTTGGGAGAATCCCCCATGCATCCGGTTGTTATCGGA
This sequence comes from Cyanobacteria bacterium J06621_15, assembly GCA_038525335.1. Lineage (GTDB taxonomy): Bacteria > Cyanobacteriota > Cyanobacteriia > Cyanobacteriales > Nostocaceae > Rivularia. Next base: position 2,086 of record JBCBHT010000404.1, read on the forward strand.
TTCATCTATTAGCTGTTTGGCTCGTATTTGCAACCATTGAGCAATTCCCCCAGCTTCTAATAATTCGGTTTTTGGAAACCCTGTTTTACTTTTGCGGAATTCTTTTTCAATCTCGTAGTATTGGATGCGTTCGGGAGTTATGCCCGTGTTGATTTGATTAGCTTGATTATTGTTTTGGTTGTTTTGACCGTTGTTTTTATTTCTTCTAAGCATGATAATTTAGTCCTTAATAATATGTGAGGCTGGGAGGTGTTGAACTCCCAGCCCTTTTACTAACCGCGTCCGTTTAAGCGAAGCATGATTGCAAAGCCAGTTTCAGCGGCGAATACTTTAATTAAATTAATTCCGGTGACAGTTGCTACGGTCATTGGGTCGCCCCAATACTGCAAAGGATTGTGAGCCTGAAAAGTTACAACTAAATCAGCAATCCAACAAGCTATTGCAGCTGCACCAACAACGATATATTGCATCATTCCAGCATTCTTAAAGTCAGTGTGTGCAGCTTTGGCGCGGTTAATCTTTCCAGATGGAGCATTCCCCGCGTCAAATTGAGAATAGTAATCTAAAGTTCCTTTCGCTTCTTCTGGGGTACTACCACGTAACGCCAAACCTTCTATTACTTGGATAACGGTGCTGGTAATAATTGCACCTACAAAGGAACCCCAGCGAGAGGTAAACAGCAATCCTAAAGCTGCCCAAAGCCCTAAAACAGCCTTCCCTTCTGGCGCTCCAAACTGCGTTAATGCTGGCGCTCCGGGGTTTGCAGCTTGCCAGTAGGCATCGGCACTAATAATTACACCCCAAACAAATACACATAACCCCAGAATTCCCCGACCGCGACCTTTAAGGAAGAAACAAGTCAGATTGATTATTTGCAGTGGAATCCAGAGAATTATTGAGGCTAATTTACTACCAAAACTGCTCTTACTTCCTCCACCGCCAAAAGCAACGTAAGTATTACCTACTTTGGTGTTGGTAGAACTACCGCTACCACCGGATTTTTTATTAGTTAATCCCACAATTAATTCTCCTGTTCCTGTTGTTTTTCAATAGTTAAGCAAGTATTTAAATAGTGATGTTTCCATTCAAATCGTTGGTTACGAATGCGACCAATACAAACACCGTTACGGTCATAAACTTGAATGCGGTCGTTAGGTTTAAATGCTGACATATCAAGCTTTGGAGGGGAGCTTACATTGTCGGTAAAGTTCTCTATTGTTACATTGCTGTATTCAATGTGTTCCCCTATCCGAGATGCTGCATCAAGAGTCTTTTTTCTCGCTTCAAAAGTGAATTGTTTCAATTCTTCTTGCCGCTCAATCGCTGCCTTTTTTAGCTGTGCCTCAGTTACTGCCTGCTGTTGTTGGATAGCAGCGCTTATCTGTGTAAATACACTGGGGATAAACGGAATAATCGCAACAGCAGCGCCTAACCCACCTAATGTATAACTAGTAGTTCGTAGAATATTTTTCATTGATATAAACAATTAGTTTTGAATTTGGGGACAGAATATCCCCAGTTTCCTTACTGTGCGAGAGCTTGCAGTAACCACTGCTTTTCGTGATAACTCAACTCAGGTAATCGGTTGACAACTTCCTCTGCTTCCTCTGTTGGTGGTGAGTTGGTTGGCTCTTGCTGCCATGCTTCATGAGCAATTCGAGCGATTAACCATAATGTGTCGGCTTCGGTCAATTCTTCTAGTCCCTCGCCCCATGTCTCAGCTATGTCTCTCAACAAAGCATTTTTGTTGACATCTAAAGAAAAGTATCCAAGTGGTTTGCCCATTGTTATAATCCTTGTGTTGTATTTGTTTTGCGGCAGATGCATCCCAGCACTTCCAAGCCCACCTTGGAAGTGTTTGTTATTTGCGGTTGCTTTCCAAAATTTGGATAGCTGACTCAATTCCTCGCCATGAATCAACTAAAGAGACATCGGCTAGCCTTTGGCTATCTTCAGCTAGCTGCTTGAAATCGCTTTGGTTTGATAAGCATTCAAAGGTTAGTGCTATTGCACGAAGGTGGGTAAGTAAGTCCATATTCAACAATTCCCCTTAAGTCGTTTAATTAGGTCATCGCCAAAATTTACCAACAGGATTGAGAACAACTGGCTACAGTTTTCAATCCCAGTCTGAGCAAGAATTGCTTCTGCTTTATCTGTGTGCTTGGGGTTAAGCACTATTCGTTTTTGTGTCATTGTTTCAAACCATTAAACTGCTGAGAGATGCGCGTGCATTTGTTCTATCTGTTGTCTCTTCCTGTGACTGATGCATTGTTTTAACCAACGGTGTTTCTTTAATTTGCGTATCCTGCGTTTTATCGTTGGTTGCTTGTGGCTTTTTAGGTTTCTTGCGCGTTTTATTACGCGAAGTGTGTGTTATTTGCGTTGATATTTGCGTTAATTGTGTTGACATCTGTGTTGTATTTGCAGACATCAACCATTGAACTAACAATGACCGCGCTAAATTAGTGGCACTTGCACCAGTAACATTAGACATCTGTGTGAAATATTCCAAATGCCGTGACTTTAAACGCACACGGCAAGGATAATCGCACAATGTTTGCGGTATTTGTGGTGGTGCTATTGTCCATTTATGAATCATCCCGTCCAAAATAACCGCAAGTGTTTCACTCTTGTTATCGTGTTGCCATGTTTCAGAAATAGCTTTCAACCTTGCCCCTAATTTGTTATTCAAACTTAAATCGCTCATTAGGCTGCAATTGTTAGGTGTGGTCTGGTTAGTCCCATCAACCCGTAAAGATTAGCTCTTTGGGGGTCAGGCAAGATAAGATGCATATCTTTGTCAGCTACTTTATGACGAATAATTTCAGCCCCTCCACCAGTCCAAACAATCTTAGTAACGTCATCTAAATGCTTATCTACACTAGCCATGACCTTACTTAAAATTGCCTTAAGCCACTGGTCTACACAATCGTTGTAGACAGGCTCAAAGGTGTAGGTTGCATTTCTTCCAATGGTGCGATAGCCATTCGCGATCGCGTCCATTACCTTGGCTACTTCAAAATTCTTCCCATAGCCTCTAACAAGGTCAGTAGCCAGAATTTTTTGGGCTAAATTAATCCCGCCTTGGTTGGGGTAACTGTTGGAATAGCGAACATAAAAGCCATCCTCAACATCACAAAC
>JBCBHT010000405.1:0-5209 GCA_038525335.1 Cyanobacteria bacterium J06621_15
AACAAATCAGCACCTATTCTTAACTCATCACTCATTACTCATTACTCATTACTCAAATAAAGTGAAATACCAAATTGGTGGAAGTTTAAAAAAAGATTCTCCCAGCTATATTGAAAGAAGGGCTGATAATCAAATATATAATGCATTAATTAAAGGTGAATTTTGCTATGTGTTTAATTCCCGTCAGATGGGAAAGTCTTCTTTATTGGTAAGAACTCGTGCTAAATTGCTTGGTGAAGGATTTCTTTGTACGACTGTCGATATGACTAATATCGGTAACGAGAATATTACTCCGTTGCAGTGGTATAAAGGTGTAGTTGGTGATATTTGGTCTGGTTTTGGATTGTCGGGGGAAGTTAATTTAAAAAAATGGTGGAAGGAATGGGAAGATGTTTCTTTATTACAGAGGTTGAGTAAATTTATTTCTGAGGTGTTGTTGGTTCAATTCCCGAAACAAAGACTATTTATATTTATTGATGAAATAGATAATATTCTCAGCCTTGATTTTACTGTAGATGATTTTTTTGCTTTAATTCGCTACTGTTATAACCAAAGAGCTATTAATCCCGAATACGAAAGAATTACTTTTGCAATTTTCGGAGTTGCAACTCCTACAGATTTAATCCAGAATAAAAAATCGACTCCGTTTAATATTGGAACATCTATAGAATTAACCGGTTTTACTTTAAATGAATCTCTTTGTTTAGCAGAAGGTTTGAATTTAGGAACAATTGAATTAAATCAAGCTGTTTTACAAGAAATTTTAAACTGGACTTCCGGACAACCTTTTTTAACTCAGAAGATTTGTCAGATTGTTGCTGGGAGTGGGGGAGGGGGGGAGTGGGGGAGTGGGGGAATGGGAGACAAGGAGACAAGGAGACAAGGAGATGAATGTAAATATAATCATACCAATTCCCAATGCCCAATGCCCCATGCCCTATTCCCAATTAATAACATTGTAGAATCAAAAATCATCGAACGTTGGGAATCTCAGGATGAACCTTTGCATTTACGAACTATCAGAGACAGAATTTTAAATAATGATGTAATTACAGGAAGTATTTTAGGAATATATCAACAAATTCTTTTAAATAAACAGGTTTTTGCTGATGATAGTCGAGAAAAGATTGAGTTGTTGTTGTCGGGTTTGGTTGTTGTTCGGGGTGATATTTTAAAGGTTAAAAATCCTATTTACGAAAAGATATTTAATTTAGATTGGGTTGGACAACAGTTAGATAATTTACGTCCTTATTCTCAAAGTTTAAATTCTTGGATAAAATCGGAAAAACTAGATAATTCTCAATTATTAACGGGGATAGAATTACAGCAAGCGATATCTTGGTCTAAGAATAAACAGCTTTCTGATATTGATTATCGTTTTTTAGCTGCTAGTCAAGAATTAGTTAAACAAGAAATTACGCGAAATTTAAACACAGAAAAAATTGAGAGACAAAAAGCTTTATTTGCTCTCCAATCTGCTCGGGAAGCTAGTAGAATTTTAGCGGAAGCTAGAAAATATGTGAAAAGAAATGTCAAAAAAATCCGTCTTGGTAAACGCTGGATTTTCGGAATTACTATAGTTGTTACCTGCTTGATTATAATTTTACGCTGTACTGGTTTTTTACAGCAAATGGAATGGAATATGTTGGATAGATTTATTCAAAATCGTCCTTCGTCGGGAATTGATTCTCGTGTGGTGATAATTACGATTGATGAACCGGATTTACGAGATATAGGACAATATCCGATTCCAGATACAGTTTTAGCTGAAGCTTTGAATAAATTAAAAAGTTATAATCCCAGAAATATCGGTTTGAGTTTATATCGAGATTTACCGGTTAGTCCCGGTACTGAGGAATTGACGAAAATATTTAAGACAACTCCTAATTTAATTGGTATAGAAAAATTTGTCGGTAGTAAAGTAGCTCCACCACCAGTTTTAGATAAATTGGGACAGGTAGGATTAGCAGACCAAGTATTAGATGGTGATGGAAAAGTTCGTCGTGCTTTGCTTTCGATTGGTTCTTCCAAGACTAAGTTAAGATATAATCTCAGTGCTTTATTAGCTTTTGATTATTTGGATAAAAAAGGTATTACTCCTAAATCTCTTCCCGAAAATCCTTATTATAAACAGTTGGGAAAAACCATATTGATTCCTTTTCAAGAAAACGATGGTGGTTACGTCCGTGCTGATGCTGGAGGTTTTCAAATATTATTAAATTATCACGGTACGAGGAAGGATTTTCAAAGTTTTTCAATTACAGATTTATTAAACGATAGAGTTCCACCACAAGAAATTAAAAATAAAGTTGTTTTAATCGGTTCAATTGCTGAAAGTATTAACGACTTATTTCAAACTCCTTTTAGTACAAGATTATTTGGACCACCAACCCAAATGTCTGGTGTGATGATTAATGCTAATATCGTCAGTCAAATTCTGAGTGGTGCTTTAGAAGGTAGACCGATGTTAAAGGTCTGGTGGGAACCGATAGAATATCTCTGGATTTTATTATGGTCTGGAATCGGTGCAATATTAAGTTGGCGCTGGAAATCTTTATATTTATTATTTGTATTTATCTTGTTTTCAGCATTAGGGTTGATAGGGATTGCTTATTTAGGATTTTTACAGGGTTGGTGGATTCCGGTTATTCCTGCAATTTTTGGGTTGTTAATCGCTGCTATTACCTTACCAATTTTTACTTCTAAGGAATTAGAGAAAATCCAGCTTCGTCAAATTGTAGAGTTATTAGCTATAGAAGCTGAAGAACAACCAGCAGTTACACAAATTGCAATTGAATATCTTAAGCAAGGGGAAAGTCAGGAAAATCAAAGTTTAATTGAAGATACAGTTTTTAATATTTCTTCAAAGAATTAACTTTAAATTGAGTAATGAGTAAGGAGTAAGGAGTCTTGATTACAATATTACTTTTCTTGCTTTTCTTACTTTTATTGTTATAGATTTTTTAAAAACTTATATCAAAATAAATTCGTTTTTTGAGAAAGAAAATACTTGATTTTTCCCCTTTCCCCTCTCCTTAATAAGGAGAGGGGTGTCCGGAGGACGGGGTGAGGTTAGAGTGTATTCTACTCAAACAAAAAGCAGTATATAATTAATCTTTTCTAGCTAAACTTACTTTTCATACTTTTATATCTTGTTTGATTAAAATTTAGAATTCTTCTAAAAAAGTATGGAAAAAAATTATTTTGTTTTCCTATATCGCTAAATGAAAATTGTTATACAATGCTTTTAGTAACTTAGTTATCAAAATTCGTATTCTCCCCAAAGGATTAATTACAAGTAATTGTGGGAGAAAAGTTTTTATTGAAATCGATTATAAGGAGCAATATTAATTAGAAGAAGCTCAAGTTTAACCGAATTAATTGTAATTGGTATTTCCAATTTTAATTTTTCAATTGGAAATACAGTACTACGTAATTAGATTACGACATTGATTAACGCTCAAACCTTTGATTAATCAACTTTTTACCTTCAACTTTTTACTTTTTACTTAAGTATTGAGTGTATTTGAGCTATGAACTTATTTAATTTTAACCTGAGAAAAAAACGTAATAGAAATATGAGCAATCAAAATAGTAATGTCACGACCGTAGATTTAGTAATTGTCATCGATACCAGTCCTTCCATGAAGGATGAAGCTCAAGGGTTGAGTCAAGCTGCTGAAAGTGCAATTAAAGCAGCAAAGTCTAGCTGTCCGTCTGATTTGAGAGTTGTTTGGTTCGGTATAGAAGGTATTTGGAAAGGAACCAAGTTTAATCAAACAATCAGAGACTATCTGACAACCAAGTTAAAGGTATCCGAATCGCAACTCCGTGGTAGAAAAAGAGGAGAATTAAAGTCAGCAGGAGCACAGGAAGATGCTGGTCGTGCTATAGAGGACATATCAAATTACTTTGATTGGAGAAAGAATGCTAAGAGAGCGATATTCTATTTAGGAGATGAAGCTTTTGAAGGTGGTGGAAGTAAGACAGAGAAAGCTGATATTGAAGCAGCGAATCAAGCAATTGAAAAAGCTATAGCTGCAAAAGTTGCGGTTCATACCTATTTTGGAACTTCTAAGAGTAAACATCAAGAAGGGGTGAAAAAGGAATACGCTAGGGTTTCTAGTGAGACGGGAGGACAGTATTTTACTGATAAAGATGCAATTGATGGATTTAGTAGTGTTTTAGAAAAGGTTATTTGTGGAAGTCGTAATTCTGTTTTTAAGTTAACAGCTGGTACGGTATTCGTTCAGGATTCTGTTAAAAATGAATTAAGTAAACTTTATACTTTGGATTTATCCACGGGTAAAGCTAGTTTAATTGGTGAAATCGTTACAGAAGTTTCAGATATTGCTTTCGTCGATTCTCAACTTTACGGACTCGATTTAGATAAGGATAAATCAAAGTTAGTTAAAATCGATTTAAATACCGGTAATGCAGAAACTGTTGGTAATTTAGGTTTTGCTGCTTCTGGTTTAGCATATAGTGATAAATTTAAAACTTTATATGCATCAACAGCAAAAGAAATTGTTTCTATAGATATTAATACTGGTAAAGCGAAGTCGGTATTAAAGGTAGCAGATAAAGATTATAACTGTGGTGAAATTGCTTTTGATATTGATGGAAAAGCTTATATTACATTAATTGGTTACGCGAAGAAGAAACTATTAGCAGTTTGTGATTTATCTGCTGGTACGGTTAAAAATATCGGGGATACTGGTTTTGCTGATTTAGCTAGTTTAGAATTTATCGACAACACTTTATATGGTGTAACTGGCAATTTTTACAATTTAGGTAAAGACGGTCAATTAATCAGCATCGATATCAAGACCGGTAAAGGAACTTTAGTTAAAACAACCGAACCCAAAGCAAGATGGGCTGGAATTACGATTTATCAACCAGTGGAAGACGTAGAAAAAGGTTCCACGACGGTTTCTATAAACGATAGTAAAAAACAAGAAAAGGTAATTTCTCAAGTTGCAAATACCCAGGAGAAAGTAATGAGTCTTTTAACCATCGATACCAAAGAAAACTGTTATGTTATCGACCCCGGTCAAATGAATCATTTGCAGCAAAATGTTGCGAATTCCTTTACCTTGGATAAGGGTGTTTACGATATCAAAATTGCTAGCGGTAATTATAAATATGCCAAAAGTAAAGCTGAAGGAGAACCTTTTGTTTTACTTTGGATATATGGGGAAGATGGAGC
>JBCBHT010000406.1:0-5207 GCA_038525335.1 Cyanobacteria bacterium J06621_15
AACCAATATTTTCATGAATCTCGGACAAAGCCTAAGTGATATTTACCCTGAGCAATAATACTCAATTGTCACGAAATCATCACAAAAAACGTATCGAGACACCCTTGATATAGCCCTATGAGTCCCGAATGTTAAAAAACCATGACATATAGATCCCCGAATACCTTGAAAATTCGTAAGTATGTCAAAAAAGTCTTCTTTACCCCCTTGATCCCTACCAAGGAGTTGCAGTTAATATTGTTGACAAGTGATTCTTCTCGCTTTCTGAATGCTTATGAATAGTATTAGGAAAACTTTTATGATGAGATAAAAGTGTTGTGAGTGGAAAGCGTGAAAGGTAAAGGTTAGAAATATTATTTTTCTAGCGTAAATGCTTGTTTAACCTTGAACCCAATATTTCAGAAGATAATTTTCTTTCTAGAAATATAGGTAATTAAAAATTGAACATTTGGCATAGACAACAAACAATTTGATAAAAAAAGATTTGGGGTAGATGTAATTCGACCGACCTCTCCTTAATCAAAAGAAATTTCTTCAATTTTACTTTAGGAGGTCTTTACTCATGGCAAAAGAACGCCCACCATTAGAAGAAATGACATTACGGCAACTACGTAAAGTTGCTAGTGAATACGGCATATCTCGCTATAGCCGGATGCGTAAATCTCAGTTACTCGCAGCAGTGCAGGAAGCACAAAGTAAGAAATTTTCTAGACAGGCAGAACGTTCATTGGAGGCACAGGAAACAGTGGAAGCAGCAAAATTCGAGTTAGGACAAGAAGATACAACTGGTGGAAACCTCGCTTCTGTTGATGAGGGACTCGCCGATTTACCTGCTGGTTATGGCGAAAGTCGGGTAGTATTAATGCCTCGCGACCCACAGTGGGCTTATGCTTACTGGGATGTTTCCAACGAGCATAAAGAAGATTTGCGTAGACAGGGTGGACAGCAGCTTGCACTTAGAATCTACGATGTTACCGACATCAATTTAGATAACCAAAGTGCCCACAGTTTACAAGAATATCCTTGTGATGAAATGGCACGGGAATGGTATTTACCAATTCCAGTTAGCGACCGCGATTACATAATCGACATCGGTTATCGTTGTGCTGATGGTCGTTGGTTAACATTGGCTCGTAGTGCTAGAGTCCATGTTCCTCCCGTTTATCCTTCTGACTGGATTGAAGATATCTTCATCACAGTTGACTTCGACGAAGATTTACGCGGTAAGACTAAATACGAACTAGTACCACCTGCGAAGAAAGCAGCAGAAACCGCAGCAAATGCTAATGGTAATGCGATTTACGAACAAATATTTGGTATGGCTGAATCCGCAGAAGCTATGCGGGTAGCAGGTTCCATCTTCGGTTCGCAGCATCACGTACCTGGTTCTATGGCTCCAGAGCAAGCAATCAGTTCCTATATTTTCCCATCTGGTGTTGGTATGTGGGCACTTCCCACAGCATCTGGTGTAAACATGTCCGGTGTTGGCATGGGTGCATCTCAACCTCCAGAGCGTCCTCGCAAATTCTGGTTAATTGCTGATGCTGAGTTGATTGTTTACGGTGCTACCGAACCTGATGCTACCGTTACAATTGGCGATCGCGAAATCAAATTGAATCCTGACGGTACATTCCGCTTCCAAATGTCCTTCCAGGATGGTTTGATTGATTATCCAATTAAAGCAGTTGCAGTTGACGGGGAACAAACCCGCTCAATTCAGATGAAGTTCAATCGCGAAACTCCATCACGCAATACCAACACTAAAGAAGAAGCTGTTTTAGAATGGTTTTCCTAGAATTAACGTTCTGAACAGTGGAATTTTGAACAAATAAATTAACTCGAATTTATATCAGTTATCTCCTCACAAAATTATTTATGTGAGGAGATTTTTTAATGTGAGATAAAATGCAGCGATTAATAAGATACACAGTTATCCTAGATAAAGTTTGCCTTTCTCTTATATTCGAGTAACGTATTCCACAAGTTTACCCAATCTGCTCCGGACATCCTTTTTCTTGTGAAGGAAAGAGAAATTAGCCAAGGTGAAAAATTATCAGTTAATTCTACAGATATGTTCAACAAGAATTTTATTGGATTATTATTAATACTTGCAGGTGTATTCTTTTTCCGTTCTTATAGCCAAAACAGTGATAATTCATTAGAATTAACGCAAAAACCAACAATTGTTACACAAGAAGATATTAAAGAAAAAGAGATAACAGAAGACAATTTTTCACAGAATAACGTAAAAGAGAAAAAATCAAATAAATCATTAATTAATTGTCCGGGAAAAGATAGAAATTTCAGTATTGATTTTTTTAAAACCAATAACTTAGGTGAAAAATCCGAGAAAGGAATCAATCACGTTATTATTTTTAATCCTAAATCAGAAGAATTAGATTTTAAAGTAAATGTAGGTCTTGCTCACAAAATTTATGCGAAAAACGAGAACGATAAATTACGTAAAGAATATATTCCTAAACTATTTGGTGAAATAATCAGCGATGACAACGCTTTACTAAATGGGAAAAAACCAATAGCAGCAATTAACGCGGACTACATAGATACAGAAGATAAACCCCAGGGTTTAAATATTTCGCGAGGAGTTGAATATTCCGGAGATTTTAGAAATAGACGCTCCTCTTTCGGAATATCGGGAGGAAAACCATCATCACGTCGAGCAACTATTGCCAAAGGTAGAAGAAATCGCGATATTTTAAATTACAACATAGTCGGAGGAAACGGTAGATTTTACCGCAATGGAAAGTTTATAGATATTTGTAATGCTTTAGGAGAATTTGCTTGTAAGAGAGCAATCAATCGCTCGATGGCTGCAACTACAAGCAAAGGTTATGTGATTTTATTGGTTAATGATAATAGAGCAAATTCCGATATTGAAATAACAGAAATTAATCAAGAGCTTTTACCAGATAAATTTGATGATGTGTTAGAAGGAATTGCTCAAAATAATTGTTTGGGAAAAATTCAAGAAGGAATATTGTTTGATGGGGGTGAATCTCCCGGATTATTTTACGATGGTAAAACCTATGTAGAAAATTTTGGAGCAATTGGTTCGGTATTTTTGATTTATAAGAAGTAGGAAGTAGGAAGTAGAGAATTAACCTAAGTTCGGGTTAATTATATTTAATATTTAAATGTTTTTGGTCAAATTCAGGTAATATCATCAACTGGTAGGTCTTTTTGTGAATAGAAGTCCTACCTTTTTTAGTGAAGTGTTGTAAATTCTATAGCGCTTCCCGGTCTATCGAGGTACATCTCAAAACCTCACCCCCAACCCCTCTCCTTATTAAGGAGAGGGGAGGTAAAGAAAGTTGTACTTCACCAGATTGAGAAACGCTATATATAGCATCATAGTATTGCTTTCGGTGCGTTAGGCTAAAGCCATAGTAAACCCTACAAGTATTCAAAAATCAAACCGGATTCCTATATGGAGAGAATAGCAAATATGAAACAGTGGTATGAAGAATTGTTTGAAAATTACGCAGTTAATTACGATAAAGAAAGTTTTACTCAAGGAACTATTGGAGAGTGCGACTTTATTGAGAAAGAAATTGAATACAACAAGCAAGTAGAAATTCTTGATATCGGCTGTGGTACTGGTAGACATTCTATCGAATTAGCTAAAAGAGGATATCAGGTTGTTGGAATTGATTTATCTGAATCTATGTTGCAGCGAGCAAAGCAAAAAGCAGTTGCAGAAAATCTACAAATTAACTTTGAAAAACATGATGCAAGAAAACTTACTTATTTGTCTCAATTTGATTTGGTAATTATGCTATGTGAAGGTGGTTTTTCTTTAATGGAAACCGACCAGATGAATTTTCAAATATTACAAAATGCCGCTAATGCTTTAAAACCAAAAGGAAAATTAATTTTTACTACCTTGAACGGTTTATTTCCTTTATTTCATTCTGTTAAGGAGTTTCTCAATTCAGAATCGAAGTCTGGAAATGCAACATATGATAATAATTTATTTGACTTAATGACTTTTCGGGAGAGTAATACTATTTATATCGAAGACGATTTCGGAAATAAAAAAGAAATTAGATTCAATGAAAGATATTATGTACCATCGGAGATAACTTGGCTATTGAAAACACTAAACTTTCAAAAAATTGATGTTTTCGGTGCGAAACTTGGTGCTTTTAGCCGAACCGATAAATTATCAACAGAAGATTATGAAATGCTAGTAGTGGCAGAAAAATAATCAAATTACAATAACTAAAATTCTGATAAGTAGCTGTAAATTATTTCTGGAGTTTAGTACCAAGAACTATACGAAATAATGTCATCATTGATAAGCAGTATGCTATCTGACCGAAATCATTTTAGATTTTAGATTTTGGATTTCGGATTAGATTATAAATGATTTCAAGTCCCTAGTTTCAGCTATGGAAACAATCCTGCGGATATTCCTTCTACTCAAACTCAATTTTTATAACTCTTAAGGAAGATAAAGCATGATACCAGCAAACGGTAGGCTGGAATAATAGCTTAAATTTTCCAATATGACACATAACGAAATTGCCGATACTCTCGCGGAATTATTTGGTACATCAACAGTAAAAGTTCTTGCACCGGGTTCTTGGCAAGTTGAAACACCTACTTTTCGATTGCTGGTACTACTCAGCGACGACCAAAGTTGGTTACGAATTCTATTACCAATTATGCCAGCACAGCAAGCAAAACCTTTTTTAGAACAGTTTTTTGAAGCTAATTTTGATGATACTCAGCAAGTACGCTACGCAATGCATCAAGATGTTTTGTGGGGAGTGTTTCAACACAGTTGCTCTAGCTTGGTCGTAGAAGATTTCAGGGATGCAGTTGCTAGATTAATTGCTCTTTATGAAGTTGGACTAGATGATGCTTTTAATCAATTAACCGAAACTAAGATTAAGCAGATTGTTCAAGCTTCTAAACAGCAGGGAAAATCCTTAGAAGCTACCATGCAAAATCTAGAGCGTTTTTATGCTGAAGGTTTATTAGGTGAAATAGAACAAAGTCCTGAATCGCGAGAACGAGTCCTAACTGCTTGGAGAGGACAGTTAGAAAGACTGTGGAACAGCGAACAGTGAATAGTGAGCAGTGAACAGTGAACAGTGAGCAGCGAACAGTTAACAACTAATAACTCCTAACTCCTAATTCCTAACTCCTAACTCCTAACTCATAATTCCTAACTCATAACT
>JBCBHT010000407.1:0-5207 GCA_038525335.1 Cyanobacteria bacterium J06621_15
AAAAACGAAACCGCTTTCAGTATATATTCAAAAGTTGCTGTATCCATTGCACCCCAACTTGCTGCTTCTCCACCTTGCTGTTGATATGTTTTTACAAGAGATTGATATATACTGCGATCGCCACGAATGAGAGATTTCATACTCCACTGCCAAATCCTTGCTAGTTCTTGCACTGAAGGACTATTTAAATCACTTCCATTACTCATTTCAACTCTTGCTTTAGTTATCAATTCTTGCCATTCCGGTTCCACATCAGGAAATCTTGCTTCAATAACTTCTTGCTGCTCCGGTGTAAAATATTGCTCTGCCATAGTAATTGTCTCCATAACTTGAATCAGGTTTTCAACCACAACCGATTTAGTTGTTTCCAGTTCTCTAGCGACTCCATTCAAACGTTCGAGTAAAGTATGAGATAAAGCGATTTGCTCTCTTATTCTGTCTCGATGAAGATTGATAACTTGGGGAAGCGAAAAATCAGGATTCTCCAGACATTCACGAATCTCCTTCAAAGCAAAACCCAACTGTCTGAGAGATAGAATCTGTTGTAACCGGATAATATCCCTATCGCTATATAATCGGTGTCCAATGTCATTTCTATCGGAAGGACAAAGCAATCCAATCTCGTCGTAATAATGTAAAGTCCGAATTGACAGTCCCGTTTGCTTTGCTAATTCACCAATTTTCATCGCTTCAGACATCTTCACCTCCGTTTGTTTGACCAGAGAACTACGGTTGATGAATTCATCCTAGAACCTGACGTAACGTGATGAGCAAGGGGTAAATCTAATTCGTAATTCGTAATTTTATAATGCTTATTAAAACATGTGTACTAATCGATTGATTCGGCTTATTATATAAATGGTTGTTAATATCACCAAGTAGTTTAAAAATGTCCGAATTAACAAACGCTTTAAATAGAATTTTAAATTGGTTTGAAAACAACAAACCTTCTACAGTTGAATCGTTACAACCAGGATTAACAATTGAAGAAATAGACGAAAAAGTCAAAGATTTACCATTTCGATTAACTCAGGAAGTTTACGAGCTTTATCAGTGGAGAAATGGAATGATTGATGATGGAAGTTGTTTCTTTATATATTACCGGTTTATTCCTTTAGAAGAAGCAATAGAACATTCAAGAACTGTTATGGAAGATATTAGACTATTGTTTCCTTTTGGCTGGTTTCCTATCTTTGAATTTGAAGGAGATTATTCTGCTATAATTTGTGCTGAAGAAAAGACGGAATACTCACTTATTTTAGACATGTATGAAGATGATACTAATATAGCTCATCCAAGCTTGACTAATATGATGTGTTGTATTGCAGAATGTTATGAAACAGGTGCTTATTATATAGATGAATCAGGATATTTAGAAGAAAATGAAGTTGCTGCAAAAAATATTTTACTTAAATATAATCCAGAATTTCATTCTATTCTCGGAGCTAGAACTGAGACAGTGAATAATCCTGATGGTTCTCAAATAATAAATAGATATCATCCTGATAGCAATACTCTCCTAGAAAGTAAAACTATAAATAGAAAAGGTCATACTATTGAATCAAATCAATATTTTCAAGGTAAATTATATAATCGTTTAACCTACAATAATGAAATAGAAGGTTTCTATGATTATTTTTGTCAAGAGACTTGGTTCAATGATTATGAAAAATATGAAAAATTTACAGTTGAATATCAATATAAATGTGTCGTTCCAAAAATAGAACGTAAATACATGAATGGAGTTCTAAAAAAAGAAATTATTCATCCTGATAAAGAACGTGATAATTTGTTTTTAATATTCGCTTTATTTTTGAGTGTTTTTCAATTTATTTTCAGCATCTTATTTTTTATATATCATTCACTGAGATATAAACAAGAAGAAGAAGAAAAGAATAATGCACCCTTAAATTAATTCGTTTATAAATAGAGATATTGGTTTAAAAAAACCGCAGAGAGCGCAGAGTACGCAGAGGAAGATAATAAAGAGAGAGATTAAAATAATCAAGGACAATTATTAACTGATAATTGATAATTGTTAACTGTTCACTGATTACTGTAATTCAACTAATTCGCGAATATTCCCTTTTATTCCACCAACACCTTGATTAAAATCTCTATCTTGCTGATTAATTAACATTGGTAATCCACCTTTTGGAGCTAATACAATCAAAGCTTTACAGGTAATTTTCTGCTCTGGTAAATACTGAAAACGAAATTTTTGCAATAACATCGCTAATACAATCTTTATTTCCATCATCGCAAATCCCGCTCCAATACATTTTCGAGAACCAGCACTAAAGGGATTATATTGAAAATTATCGACTTCTAATGTTTCCCAACGTCGGGGATTAAATTTCAAAGGTTGTGGATAAATATCTGGATTTCTATGAGTATGAAAAATGCTTACCCAAACTTCGGTTCCCGTGGGTAATTCATATCCTTCCAATACCGTGGGTTGAGATGTAGCACGAGCATTCCAAGGTACTGGTGGTAATATTCTCATACTTTCTTTAATCACTCGCTCTAATAACGGTAATTGCTGCAATTGTTCGACGGTTGGTGCTTCTCCTTTTAATACCGTATCCAGTTCATCCAATAAGTCAGCAGCTACCTGGGGATGTTGGGAAAGTAAAAACAATGTCCATGTTAAAGCATTAGCGCTGGTTTCGTGTCCAGCAGCGAATATAACGCTGACATGTCCGAGTAATTCATCTTCGGTCAATGTCATTCCGGTTTCAGCGTCTCTTGCTTTAATTAACATCGAAAGTACATCCCCGGAGTCAATATCAGAAGCTTTTTTAGAACGAATTATTTCCCTCATATCCTCGTCTAATTCAGCCATTAAAGTCATCATTCGATGAAAGGGAAACCCTGGTAAATCAAAAGGTAAAACCATTGTTGTGGGATTACCTAATAAAATTCCGATTTTTTGCAGAAGTTGAGCGCTTTTACTACCTTTTTCTCCTATATCAGCACCGAATAAAGTTTTGGTAGCTATTCTCAATGTCAGCAATCGCATTAATTTGGAGATATTGGTAACTTTATTGACTTCTATTTCTTGAGTAATTAATTCAGTAATTTCAACGAAGGTATTTCGGTAAGACTCGATACGTTTTTGATGAAAAGCTGGCATTAATAGTTGACGATGACGACGATGTTCGTTGCTATTCACACCAAATAATCCCACACCAAAATGTTTTAAAGGTTCGGTTCGGTTCGATTCATCTTTTCTACTATAAAGTCCACCAGTTAAAGGATATTTATGATAAATTCCATGGTTCGTTGCGACTTTTTGAACGTTATCAGCACCATATGTAAAAACAGTACCGGGACAATTTGGTAAAGGAGAATAAAGATTAGTACCACCACCACGAGCAAGGGAAACTAATTTACCGTATTCTTGAAATAATTGGCTGGTAAAACCAAGAGAATCACCAACAAATTTTGATATTAGTATATTCTTTCCAATTAACGGTAATGGTTGAGGACCGGGAACTGTTAATTTTGTCATCGGAGTTGTTAAAAAATTGTTGTCATCAAAGTTATTTAATTAATGGTAGTATCGCAGGGGAATTTTTAATGTTTATTATTGACTATTTTCCCTCTCCTTAATAAGGAGAGGGATGTCCGCAAGGACAGGGTGAGGTAAAATTTATATTACACAAAAATAATTCACTATAAATGAATTTCAACACACCTTTATACAACCTCAATCCTTTAAATAGGTTCTCAGATAAAGCAGAAAAATACACAAAATATCGTCCCAATTATCCAGAAGCTGCAATTGATAAAATATTAGAAAATTTATCATCACCAAATCAAATTATTTCTGCTGATATTGGTGCTGGTACGGGAATTTCAGCCGGTCAATTAGCAAACCGTGATGTAAAAGTAATTGCTATTGAACCAAATCAAGCGATGAGAGAAGCTGCTGAAAAACATCAAAATATTGAATGGAAACAAGGAACAGCAGAGGATACTAATTTACCAGATAATTCCGTTGATTTAATCACTTGTTTTCAAGCTTTTCACTGGTTTAAACCAGAACCAACTTTATTAGAATTTCAACGTATTCTCAAACCACAGGGAAAATTAGCGGTAGTTTTTCAAGATTTAAATAGAGAAGATGAATTTACAAGCATTTATAGTCAATTAGTTAGTAAAGCTGCAAATAATCGTCCACCAACAGATTTTAGTTCCAAAATTCAACCTTTAAAAACAAGTGATTATTTTAAATATATTGACTGCTATAAATTTCCTTGTCAGCAAGAATTAGATTTATCAAGTTTAATCGGTCTTGTTAAGAGTATTTCGTTTATTTCTTCTGAAGAAACCGTACAAAAACAACTTGTTGATGATTTTGAAGATTTACATCAACGCTTTTGCAATCAACAGGGTTTCGTTTATCTTATTTATCGTATCAACCTACATTTAGCCGAACTTATTTAAAGATGATATTATAGCTGTCGCTTAAATCTAATCCACGAAGGTGGATTTTGCACGTGTAGCAGCGATTTCAATCGCCAAATAATTATCATCATCACTAAAATGACTCAACCAAACAACCAACAAACACCACTACATACACTCAACCCTTTAAATCGATTTTCCGATAGAGTCGAAGACTACGTTAAATATCGTCCCAGCTATCCGAAAGCAGCAATTGATAAAATCCTCGAAGATTTCACCTTACCAATCACAGCAGCGGATATCGGAGCAGGTACCGGAATTTCTTCAAGGTTATTAGCTAATCATGGTGTGAAAGTAATTGCTATCGAACCAAACGAAGAAATGAGAAACGCTGGAATTAGAGATAATACAACTTCGGTGGAATGGAAAGATGGTACAGCAGAAAATACTAACTTACCGGAAAATTCTGTTGATTTAGTAACTTGTTTTCAAGCTTTTCACTGGTTTACTCCCGAACCAACATTAGCGGAATTTCGGCGTATTCTTAAACCGAAAGGTAAATTAGCGGTAATTTGGAATAATCGCGATGAAAAAGATGAATTTACCGCAAAATATAGCCAAATTATTCGTACATTATCGAATCATCATCCAGCAGATTCGCGGATGAAATCTATTGAACCTCTTTTTGAAACGACCTACTTTAATAATGTCAACGAATTGTTATATCTAATTGAATTTATCAATAAATGAAAAAACAAAAAAATAACTTCAGCCACCTGACAGCAATGGAAAGG
>JBCBHT010000408.1:0-5197 GCA_038525335.1 Cyanobacteria bacterium J06621_15
TTTTACGCTGATTAATTTTATTATTACGCTTGTTTTTATTGCTAATGTTTGGAATTGTCTGGTTAAGATTGTTTATTTGGTTGTTAAGTCTTGTTATCTCCTTGTCAAGTCCTTTTATGCTGTTGTGGAGGTCTTTCTCATGCTCCTGGATAATTAGGACGTTTCCTTGCTCGGGAGAATCGTATTTGATATTCCCATTTCTACCTTTCCCGGTTGCTAAATCTGGGTCACCCCCAGTACAACTTTTTCCTTCACAATCACTGTCATATAACCATAATTCATTGACGCTGGAACTCATGCTCAAACCATAATCTTTCTGCCAAAGATTATTAATTTTTTGTCCACCATATAATGGATTATCTTCTGCTTCAAGACCGACGTTAACTTCATCAAAATTGACAGTTGTCAAAGTTCCAGCTTGAGCGGGATTTGCTGCAACTGTGAAAGCAGTAGCTAATAATGCACCAACACCCAATTTAGAAACTAAATTATTAATTTTCTTAGGCTTTAGAGAATAATTATTAAAACTATCATTAGGTATCAATAGCTTTTCAAGCTTTTTAACTTTTATATTTATCTCATTTTGTATACATATTTTTTGTTGAAAAAGTAGATTTTGCTTCTTGTTGTTTCCGTTAATTTTAGCTTCTCTAATTTGTGCATTTATATTTCTTGTATCTTTCTGAAGTGTTAAAATATCTTTTTTCAGATTTTGAGTTTCTTTAATGTCATTGTCTAAAATGTGATTATCTTTAAAGTCTATGGTTGAGGACTTAGTAATCTTCATTTTTTATTCCCTTCTATTAAATATTATTTTTTATTTAGCTCTATATCAGTTATAAGATATTTGAGAAATAAATAGGTTAGCGGGGAATAAACAATCTCTCAAAATTGAAGATATTTAAATCAAAGCTCAAGTAAAGCTTTTACGTCTAAATACTAATATTGAATTTGAGACCAATAGATTTATCTACGTGTTTAAACTTAATTAAACGATTGCAAAAGATTTTCTAAGTAATATTAGTTATTAAAAAATGATTTATCAAAGAAAAAGCTCCTTTTAAAGGAGCTAGATGGAGAGATTAAAAGTGATTTTATAAAAAAAAGATTGTTATAAATTAATTCGGTTATTTCAAATTTTTCTGAGATGAGCGCTTGCGTTTAATAGTAGCTACAGCAGCGGTTCCAAGAAATAAACCTAAAACAGAAGTTGGTTCGGGTACTTTTCTCTTAACAGTACGCTCGTAATCTACATAAGTCACCGCTCCACTTCCGGGTAAAGTGATATCAAGCTGTTTAATATTTTGCGAAAGTTCAAAATCGTATTGTCTAAGTGAGTTATTACCTTTAAGAGCATTACCGTCCCAATCTTCACTTAATAAAGTAACCATCGGGTCATTTTCATCAGCGTCTAATCCAAATTGAAACTGCTGAGTGGAACCATCAAGGAAAGTAAAATCAAAGATTGGTACACCGGGGTCGTCAAAATCTAATAAACCTATATTATTGAAATCAACACCCAGTTCGTCGGTAAAGTTAAATGTAATCTTACCTCCTCCACGTAGGTCATCTGGTCCACCTTTTTCGTTTTCTTGAATTATTAAGACCTTTCCTTGTTCTGGAGAATCGTATTCAATATTGCCATATTTACCTTTTCCGGTTGCTAAATCCTGGTCATCACCAGTGCATTTTTTCTTAAATCCGCTCTCAGATACTCCATTCTTAGCTTTACAGTTACTGTTGTATAACCATAATTCTTTAACGCTCGAATCCATTTCTAATCCATAATCAGCCCAAAGCTTATCAAGTTTTACTCCTTTTTTCTTTAAAGGATTTTTACCAACACCAACTTTTTCGTCGAAATCGATTACAACATCTTTTTTTACTGTTGTGTATTGATTTGTTAAACTTACTGCTTGTGCAGAGCTATTTCCGAAACTTCCGAGTAAAGCAATTAAAGTACTGATAGATAGAATTGATAATTTCTTTAAATTTAGCATCCTGTTTTTATCTCTTAAAGCTGAATAAGTTAATTAGATTTATCTCTCTATATCAGTGATAAGTGATTTCTCCTGTCAGTAGTTAAACTGACAGCAAATCTTCTATCAATAACTATGTAGATTTGTTTGAAGTTATGATAAATATTCACCGTATTTATACTGATTAATGCGGTGAAAGCTGCTTTTTGACTGAGTTGGAAATAATAGAATACGAAATGATGATTTCACATTGTTGGAGACGTAACAGTGCTACGTCTCTACAACAGTTTTGTGTTTAATACAAAATATACTGTTTTCTTAAATTGCAAATTATTCAAGAAGCTCGAAACAATACTCTTCCAGGAAGAATTTCGTCGTTGATTTTGGCATAAACTCGCAGACAAGCGGAAACTTCTCCGGGTACACCTCCGGTTTCTATTTGTAAGTCGTCTTTTGAGAAGGAGTAAATATCTGCGTAGGTTCCCCATAAAGGACGAATCTGAACCATTATTCCTGCTTGACGTGCTTTTTGTGCTGCTGTATCCAAGGTACGACGTGCTTCTTGTTGCAGTTTTCCCCACCAGGAAAAACGGTCAACACATGGTACATAAACTAATGAATGTATGGCTTCGTCTAGGTCAAGTTTGGCACGTAAAGCTATTATATTATTTGTATTAAAAGTAACCTTTACTTTCTGGTAACGTTCTATTAGTGCCGCGATATACTTAGGCTTATCGGCTAATCTTAGAGAGCGGATACCGAATCTATCAACACTTCTTAAAACATGATGTAAATGCGGGTCTGCTTCGATAAAATTGAGACAAATAGTGACTATTCCAGCAAGTATATCTAGTTCGCTACCGTTTCTTTGAGTATCGAGTCGTTGGTCAAAATTAACTGTTTTGGAAAAGCACAATCCCGGAGCTTGAATATTACCTTTTAAACCAGGGTAGATAATTTCGGGATTAGAAAATGGAAGTTGTTGTAGAGAAGTTATATCTTCTATTGTACTGAGTGTAATTAGTCTACTAGAAATTTGCGATCGCAATTTATCGGTTTGTGTTTGAGGTACCCGCAGCAACAGTCGCTGCATTTCATTCCACAGTTGAGCATCATCGGTGCTGTAAAAATGATATTCGCCAATATATTGCGATAATTCTTTGTTTTGAAGTAGGTTTTCAGCAATTGGTTTAAGTTTCAGTTCAACAGGTTTTTGTGGTAATTGAGGTTGGTTAATTGGTTCAAAAACATCTTCCCATGAGGAATCTGATTCTGTATTATTACTTTGACTTTGAGAACTTAAAATTACATTTAATTGCTGCAAAAGTTCACGACAAGCACCGTTTCCGGGGTCGGATGCTTCTATTTTCAAAGCTTCGTGTAACTCAGTTTGTAATCCCAATAATTTTATTCGTAGCAACCAAGCTAGTTTTGAATCTTCGGTATCTAATAACTTGTTTAGGTTAAGCATGGGTAATAGGTTTAAATTCTGACGAAGGTTCTAATTTAGGATTTAGTATAAGTAGATAGCAACTATCTTATTTTTACAGCTTCGATATCAGACTTACCGTAAATAATATTGTGATTCATACCAATTACCCATTACCCATTACCAATCCCTTAATCCTTAAACCGAAACTTGACCATCACGGGTAAATGGTCAGAAGCTTGTTTAACTTCATCAACTATTCTCCATTCAATTACTTCTATATTTTTAGGAGTATAGAAAACGTAATCGAGTTTAAATTTTGGTTTATCTGAGGGAAAAGTAGCAATTTCGGGATTATTTAATGCTTCTGGTGGAAAAGCTGATTTAATCGAAGGTGTTTTTAATAAAATATCTACAGTTGGTTCTGGATTCTCTGGTATTGGTGGAACCGTACTATTAAAATCACCCATCAACAACACCGGATGTTCATCAATATATTCCAAAAGTAGCTTTTGAATATATTCAGTTTGTTTTCTTCGTGTCGGAGCATCGAATGCTTCTAAATGTACGTTAATTACAATCAGGGAACGATTATCAATTTGAATTTCACTAACTTGAGCAACTCTATCTAAGTATAGAGCATTGTAGAAAAAAGGTTTACTAGCTACTTTATCTAATACTATACGTCTGTTTTTATTAATCGGATAGCGACTTAACACAGCTTGTCCCGACAAAATTCTCCCGAAGTGAGCAGAAAATGGAAAATAAGGAAACGGTACGTAAGTTTTATCCCAGTTAATTGCGATTGCTGCTTGATTAAAAGCAAGTGATTCTGCTAATTCTGAAACTTGATTTACCTTGAAGGAGCGTTTAGAATTTAAATCAATTTCTTGAAAACCAATTAAATCAGCATTTAACGGTTTGAGAGCATCAATTACAGTTTTCAAGTTATCATCAAACAGCTTTTTATCCCTATCAACTGCTTTATTATTAGTTAAACCAGAAAGGTAACCGATATTGTAAGTAATTACTGTAAATTCATTTTTATTCTTCGCTGGTGTCGAACCTGGGTAATCAACAACTTCTACATACTTTTCGCGAGGATAAGCATTTGAACTAGCCCAGAAATAGAATACAACAACCGCGAAGATGATTATACCGATAGAAATTCCGCCAATTTTGAGTATTGTTGGGAGAAGATTTTTCATTAATCAATTTTCACCCAAAGGGTGTGGATTATCAATAAACAATTATCAATTATCACCTAGAGGGTGCAGTTCATCAATAAAATTAGATAAAATATAACTTCCTCATCAATAAAAATAATGACGAGGTCATTTATGAATAGTTACATTCGGAGAATTTTTAATTATTTAAAGTCAAATAAATATATGAATAGGAGTAGGGAAAATCAAAATATTCACAAACATGATTATAAAGAGAGAAGAATTGTAGGATACTTAAAAAATCAAGTTGGTAGAACTATATTGATAATGAATGATTTTTATGCAATAGAGAATGAAGATAATCAAACTTATCAAAGAGTTGTTCCTGATAAGTTTCCTAAAGAGCTTGAACAAGATGGGTTAAGAATTATTTACAGCGGAGAAGTTAAAGAAATTTATCCTTACGAGCGTATGGCTGGTTATCCTTTTAAATTGGGTGCGGCTCTTATAGAAATACAACATTATCTGGGAGAATAAAAAGGATAAGCTTGTCGGAATAGTATTTCAATAACAAAAAGGTTGAGGAGGCAGGCTTAGCTTGTGAGTTGAAAGCCAGATAAACT
>JBCBHT010000409.1:0-5173 GCA_038525335.1 Cyanobacteria bacterium J06621_15
CTACATAAAAAGGGTTTCAACGTAGAAGTTTACGAGAAAGCACAAGATTTCCGTCCCGTTGGTGGTGGTTTAGGATTGCTACCGAATGGTTCTAAAATATTAGATAAAATCCATCCTGGGATAGTTGAAGAAATTAAGAATTTAAGCTGCCACGTTAAAGAAAGTGTTTTAAAAAATACTCAAGGTGAAAATATTCGTACTCGTCCGTCTAATAGATTTGAGGATAATTATGGCTATCCTTTAATAACAGTTTGGTGGTGGCGATTGCAACAAACATTCGCATCAAAATTACCTAAAAACATTATTCATCTCAATCATCGCTGTACTGGTTTTTCCCAAGATAGTCAAGGTGTAGATGTATATTTTGATAATCAAGGAGATACTAAAAAACAATTCGTGCTGATTTATTGATTGGTGCTGATGGCATAAAATCTGTTGTCAGGAAAAATTTAATTGCAGATGGCGAACCTCGTTTTTTAAATAGTATGTCTTGGCGTGCTGTAATTAAAAGCGACCAGGAATTAATCAGTCCCGAGCAAATGAGTTTTGTTAGGGGACACAGGGAATTTATGTACTTGTTGAATGTTGGTAACGGGGAGATAGCTTGGCTTTACCGTCGAAAATCTTCCGAATACTCCCTTTCTGCAAACAAAAACGAAGCAAAATCTCGCGTTTTAGAGCAAATCGCTGAATGGGGAAAACCTTTACGTTCTTTGGTCGAAGAAACTCCCTCTGAGAGAATTTTAGAAGGAGGAATTTGCGACAGATTACCGATTGATTCTTGGAGTAAAGGAAGAGTGGTTTTGTTAGGTGACTCAGCACACCCAATGGCTCCAGCAGCAGGACAAGGAGCAAACAGCAGCTTTGAAGATGCTTGGGTACTTGCAGACTGCTTATCAAATGCATCTAGTATTAGTGAAGCTTTAACCAATTACGAACAGCGTCGCATTCCTCGATTAACAATTATTCAAAACCGTAGCGCTAGAGGTGAAATGCGTTACTACGAAACCGAAAGCGAGAAACAAGAGAGAGAGAAGCAAGAAAAATCCCAGGAAATGAGTATGGAGGAATATGCTCAATGGTTAAATAATTCTCAGCTTTGATTATAGAACCCCGGAAGGTATCTTTACATTCTCCGGTATAATCCATTTTGAGATTTTAAACAGATTTGATTTTAATAGTAATGATGATGCTAAATACGTTTTTCTTGTTCGTGGCGAGTAGTATTTTTGTGTACGGAACAGTATCAAGGATATACCGGAGTTAGACAAGACTGACTCCCTACGGGAGCGTGGAGATTTCTAATGGGCAGCTCAATGCTAAATTTAGTTCCCCAGGATGGATCGGACATCACACTAATTTGACCATTATGACTTTTAATGATTTGGTAACTAATTGATAACCCTAATCCTGTACCTTTGCCAACAGACTTTGTGCTGAAAAAGGGATTAAATATTTGATCATGAATCTGGCTAGGTATGCCGTTACCGTTATCTTTGATGTGAATTGCAATTTTGGGATCGCTTAATTTCTCCGTGCTAATCCATATCTGACTAGAATGATTTTGCTTTGCTGCTGGAGAACGCAATGTTTCAGCTTCTTCTAAAGCATCAATGGCATTATTCAGGAGATTCATAAATACTTGGTTCAGTTGTCTTGGGGAACAATCAACCAAAGGTAATTCGCCATATTCCTTAATTACTTCAATACCAGAATGCTGAGTGTTAGGGTTGAAGCGATTTTGTAAAATCATCAATGTAGCTTCTAAACCCTCATGAATATCAACTGATTTGAATGTTGCTTCATCTAATCGAGAGAAGTTTCGCAAAGATTTCACTATCTCAGCAATACGTTGACAACCTGTCAGCATTGAATGGAGCAATTTCTGAATATCTTGCTCCAGAAAGTCCAAATCTATGGTTTCAATTTCCTGCTGAATCACTTGCTCTGGATCGGGATATTCTTGCTGATAAAGATGAATTAGTTTGATTAAATCATCATAGTATTCACTAGCATGTTTCAGATTTCCATAAATAAAGCTCACCGGATTATTAATTTCATGGGCAATTCCTGCAACTAACTGTTCTAACCCAGACATCTTTTCTGTTTGGACAATTTGCAACGCATTTTGCAACTTCATTAGAGTTTGTTTGAGGGTTTCATTCGATTGCGCTAGTTCTGCCTGAATTCGTTGGCGTTGTTGAATTTCCTGACTCAGGGCGTGAATTTTTTGGTTAAGCGCAACGAATTGATTACTCGTTCGCTTTTCTAACCGGAGTAAATTAATGGCTATACTTTCTGGCGATCGCGGTTGGATCACAGCACCTTGACTACGACAAACAATTTCCTCTCCCTCGGCTTGATGAATGGTAAAAGCTCCCAAAATCATTTGACGACTTTGGGAACAAGCTCGAAGATAGTCAACAATCTTCAAAGGAGAATCAGTGACAAAACCCCTCAAATCCTGACCAATCATTCCTTTACTGGTTTTATTAAAAAGTTTCGCAGCAGCTTGATTAACTGCTAAAATTTCACCTGCACTTGTGACTAGCAGTAGAGCATCTGGTAAAACCTGGGCAAAGGTTAAAAATTGTTCGGGTATCATCATCTTGAAAAATTGAAACAGGAACTTTGCTCGAACACTAGGGATCATGTGCTGATAATTAAATGTGGCTGGGGCATATCCCTCTTCTGTCACTCTCCGAAAATTTTTGTTTTTTATAATCTCAAAAGCCTTGTATACAAGACGATTGCGGCTTTAATTACTAGTATAAAATCTAAACATAGGGTTAAATTTAGTTAATTCTTCAATTTTAATTTTCAAAACCCTTACTATCTATAATCTATAGCTTGTAAAAAATCAGTACAGTTTTCTAATCAGGACTTACGCAACGGAGATTGGTCATTGTGACGGTCACTACGTGTAGGGAAGCATATGTCCTATCGGACACGCTCAGAAGACCGCTGTCGCTCATAATGACGCAGTTACGTTACTTTTGCGTAAGTCCTACTAATATTAGTAAAAACCGGAAAGTGACAGAATAGGGGTATAACTGGGAGAGGGTATAGTCTGCAAATATCCCGCTTTTTAATATTACTCTGGTTTGAAGTATTCTTGTCCTGCAAACTCATCTAATGATTCGCTAGGTTTGAGATAAATAACGACTTTACATTTCTGTGCGCCTTTGGCAATTGTTTCTTGTAACTCGACTCTAGCATAACCAAGATTCTCAGCGGCGATAACGCCAAAGATATTAGATGTCATAACACACATGGCTTCGCGTCCTTCTATTTGTTCTGCAAACGGACATTTGCGATTGCCTAAAACAATTTTCTCATCGGTTTCTTCAATTATGTAAAAGTCGCCTTGAATCCGGCGTTTCCAATCTACCAAAACAGCACTTACCTGCTCGCGAGAAAGGTTTGATAGTTGGAAAGCATTACGGTATATCTCACTGACATGCTGACCAGTTCGAGAACCAACTACATTTAAAAAACCTGCTGCTTCTTCAATGCCAACAACATCTTGTAAAGTTCCAGCTAATTCTCGAATCATAGAGCGCAAAAATTGGTCACGGTCTATGGGCAATTGTAAAGATGCTACTTGTTTGTGGCTCGAAGATGTTTGAACCATGATGGCTTATTTCCTGGATATTTTAGATAGAACAAGCATGAATAGTTTCTAGATAAGCAAAAATAATTGATATACAAAAAACATTAAATTGAGTACCTACCATTCATACCAAAATTATTTTTCCCTAAATAGTTGCAAAACTAACATCCATTACTATAAGTAACCCATGCCGGATATCTTAGCACTGTTGCAAGGTAAGATAATCATGAGCAAGCTGCAAATCAAATAGCTCGAATGGGTACACTTTTTAATCAATTTCAAACCTGGTTACTTGAGAATCGGAAATTATTGCTTTCTAGGTTTTCGACTGATGAGCAAGAAAAGCAAGAACCACAGAGGTCTTTAACTGAATTACCACCTTCGTTAGCATCCGAGTTGCTAGCAGCTATGGATAAGCTACCTATTGATAATCCAGATGTGGAAGCAATTCAATCAACCTTAGATAAAGCTTTTGAAAAATGGCGTAATCATCCCGAAGTAGCCGATAATTCTTTGGTGATTTTGAGTTCTCCGGTAACAACTGTGTCGCGCATTTTAACTGAAAGTTTACAAGAGTGGGCATCGGAAAGAAAAATTACATTGCGACCTTTACAGTGGATAAGTAGACCACAAGAAGTTGAAAGTATTAAAACAAGATTACAGCAGCAGCTTGGTAGAGGAATAGTAGCAGCAAAATCGGAGCAACCAGAGATTGTTATTATTCCTAATCTAAGCTGGTGTTTTTTACGTTCCGTTGATGGTTTGGAAGGAATCGATTATTTACAAGATGTTTTGCTTCAAGATAATTCTCGTTTTTGGGTGATTGGTGCTGGTAAAGTTGGTTGGGAATACCTCAATTATGTATCTCATTTTAAAGCTTATTGCGGCGAATGTTTAGAATTACCGCAACTGAGTCCAGAACAGTTACAAACTTGGCTTGAACCTGTTATTTCTAAATTTGAAATTACTTTTGCCAAACCAAATATAGAGTTTCCTAGTTCAGAGGAAAAGCAAAGTTATCAAAATCGATATTTTAGTCGATTAGCTTCTGTAAGTGAAGGAGTAAATACTGTAGCCGCGCAAGTTTTTTTACGTTCAATTTGTTATGAATATAATGACAAAGACGGTAAAGAAGAGAGTGAAAGTGAAGGAATTTTAGAAGCACAAAATCCAGAATTACCTAATATTCCACGTTTAGATGCAGATGAACACTATATTTTGTATTCTGTATTGTTACATGGCGATTTAACTTTAACCGCCCTTAGTGAAAGTTTGGGAGACAAAAGACCTTTTGTTAAAGGTAGAGTTCAAGTATTGCGTCGCAAAGGTTTAATCAAGCAAAAGAATGGAATTCTAACTATTAACCCAATTCATTATCCTAAAATAAAAAATGAATTGTCTAATAATAATTTTATTATTTATGAATCTGATTAATAAATAATTGGTAATGGTTAATGGGTAATTGAAATAAATTTTACTCTATTATAGGATTACTATTTGATTTTTGTTAGCGGAGCGTGTCCGAAGGACATAACATACGTAGGGTGTGTTGTCGCGTTA
>JBCBHT010000410.1:0-5143 GCA_038525335.1 Cyanobacteria bacterium J06621_15
TTATAAAAATTTTTAATTCAATATCTAAATTTATAAAATCGTCTAGCTGGTACAAATAGTGGTAATCTATGAGTCCACGGTAGAAGAAAGCATTTATTTAAATTTAGATATTGAATTAAAAATTTTTATAAATTATCTGAATTCTTGTTTTTTTGTTCCTAGGTTCTCTACCCAGGAATACAGTTCAAGAGGCTCTGCCTCGCGTTAGAATCGAGACTGAGCCTCAAGCAATAGGTTCCCACTCAAAGAATAGGAACCAGTTACCAGTTACCGACCTTTGACCTTTAACCTTTAACCTTCGACCTTACTTAGTAGATTTCGCAATCGTTCCCAACTGTAATCCAGGAGGATAACTTCCTTCTTCTTTGACTCTTTTAATATCAGCGTCAGCAATACGTAAATTCAATTTCTGCGCTAATGACCGTAAAATATCTCCTCTATCAATCAAACCCGCTATCGCTCCAGCAGGTGAAAGTACGGTAACTCGCTGCAATCTTTCTGTTTCTAACTTGGTAATTATGTCTACTAAATTTGTCGATTCCTCCACCGTGGGAATCTCATCTAAAGGACGGACTATGTTTTGCACGGTTTGAGTTTCCCACAAACTTCTTTCTATGACTCGCAAATCATCTACATAAACCATTCCTTGATAGCGACCATCTCTATCAGCAAAATAAGCTTGTGGTTGATTGCTTGATAATAAATATTCATCTGCAAAGGAACGCAAAGTTTTATCTGCATCAACGACTCGAAACTCTCTGGTCATTGCATCGCTAGCAACCATTTTTAACAAGGTTTCCTGTAGCTGACTGACACGAAGATAAGTTGTTGCATTACGGATACCAAACCAACCCAGCAAAGCAATCCATAAACCCGTTACTAATTGACCCGTCGCGTAATCTACTGCGAAACCCAAAGCTATTGCAGCATAACCTAAAATCTGTCCCGCTCTGGCAGCCATACGTACCGCTTTAAAACGGTTCCCCGTCACTTTCCACAAAGCTGATTTTAGAACTTGTCCACCATCCAGAGGTAAACCAGGAATTAAATTAAATAAAGCCAAAACTAAATTTATTCTGGCTAAATCCCCTAACATCATGTGTAGAGCAATGTTATCGGGTATCGCTTCAGAACCGAAACGTAATAAAATGAACAGCCCAATACTTACCAACGGTCCTGCGATCGCCACTTGGAATGCTTGTCCCGGAGTCTTTGATTCTTCTTCAATAGCAGCAACTCCACCAAACAAAAACAGAGTTATCGAATTAACTTTAATTCCTTGCTTTTGTGCTACCAGGCTATGACCCAACTCATGTAAAATTACTGAGCCGAATAGCAACAGCGCCATTATTACTCCAATACTCCAAGCTTGAGCGCTTCCAAATTCCTGATAAGATACTCCGAAATTGAGAGTTGCCAGACCCAAAATTAAAAACCATAAAGGGTCTAAAAATAAGGGAATTCCGAATAAAGAGCCGATTCGCCAATTTGAACTTGTTTGCATCAAAATTTACCTAAAACCTATCCTAAAACCTAATTTTTTCGCTTAGTTCAAAACGCAAATAAAATCAATAAACTTTAATATTCTTAAATATTCTTCTAAAAATACAAATTACAGAAAATGCTTTTTGAACCGTTCTTTCTTTTAGGATAAACAATTAACGCAACGCAATATTATGACTAGTTATTCGGTAAACTTCACTTTCATGGTTCGGTTTAAAAAATTAGGAGTGAGGAGTTAGGAGTTAGGAGTTAAGAGTAATAAGTAAGGAGTTATTAGTTATTATTTTCCCTCCCTCTCTCACTCACTCTCTCCCTCCCTCACTCTTCCCCCTCTTCCCCTCTCCCAAAATATTTCTAAATTCGACCGATATTAGTCAGTCCCAAAACAATACCTATACCAATAGCGTGACCGAGACACATAGCACCAACAAAAGCGGGTATGCTCAAAGGTAAAGGTCCGGGAAATTTTGGTCCTACTTGGGGATAGCGAATAATCTTGGGAGCTAATAGAACCATTATTAGAGAACAAACGCTAATAATGATACCTACAGTAGGTGTCCAACTAGGTGTAGGGGGAACTGTTGGCTGAACTGCGAATAATATTGATGAAATCAAAACTTTTCTCCTGAATGAAGAGACAATTTAATAATCTAGACCATCAAAATTATAAAAATTGCTGAGAAAATAACCATTATATGTCTTAATAATTTACAATTTTTTCAAGTTTCGCTACAAATATTAATAATATTCATATCCTATGCGAGTCAAAATCTGCGGAATCACTAAACCTATCCAAGGTAAAACCATTGCTTTTCTTGGTGCGACAGCATTAGGATTTATTTGCGTCAAAGCATCACCAAGATACGTTACTTCAGAGCAAATAAAAGCGGTAATTGACGAGTTACCCCAACAAATCGATAAAATCGGAGTATTCGCCAACTCAAGCCAAGAAGAAATAGTTCAAACCGTAGCCGAATCTGGATTAACAGGAGTACAACTCCACGGAGACGAATCAATTGAATTTTGTCAACAGCTACGTCAAGCTTTACCCAATGTAGAAATTATCAAAGCTTTGAGAATCAAGAATGTGGATGATTTTACCAAAGCAAAAACCTATACAAAATATGTAGATAGCTTATTACTAGACGCTTATCATCCTCAACAGCTAGGAGGTACTGGTAAAACATTAAATTGGGATGCTCTACAACAATTCGACCCCAACTGTCCCTGGTTTCTAGCCGGAGGATTGACACCCCAAAACATTTCAGAAGCCCTTAGTAAAGTAAAACCCAACGGAATTGATTTATCAAGCGGAGTCGAAACAGCACCAGGGGATAAGGATTTAGATAAAGTTAGAGATTTATTTGAGAAGCTTAAAAATTAGAGGGGGGAGAGGGGGAAGAGGGGGGAGAGGGGGTAGAAATAAAACTCCTAACTCCTAACTCCTAACTCCTAACTCCTAACTCCTCACTCCTAACTCCTAACTCATTAAAAGAATGCTGGTTGGTGACGAATTAAGTTAAAGAATTCTTCGCGGGTTTTTTGTTCTTGCTCGAATACCCCTAACATGGCACTGGTTACAGTCCATGAACCAGGTTTTTGCACTCCCCGCATTGCCATGCACATATGTGTAGCTTCCATGACAACAGCAACACCTTGCGGTTCGAGAATTTCTTGAATTGCTTCGGCTATCTGACGGTTTAATCTTTCTTGTACTTGTAAGCGACGAGAATACATTTCTACGATTCGAGCCAGTTTACTCAGCCCTACGACTTTCTGATTCGGAATATAAGCAACGTGGGCTTTACCCATAAATGGCAGCATATGATGTTCGCACAAACTAAAAAAGTTGATGTCGCGAACCAATACCATTTCGTTATGACCTTCGTCAAATATGGCACCGTTTACGAGTTCGTCCAAAGATTGACCGTAGCCACTTGTGAGAAACTGCATTGCTTCTGCTACACGCTTTGGTGTCTTAAGTAAACCTTCTCTTTCTGGGTCTTCTCCTACTCCTAAAAGCATTGTTCTGACGGCATCCTTCATTTGCTCCATCTGTTCCTCTGAAGGAGGGTATAAGTTAGGTTGGGAACCATCTTTAGTATTTCTGTCTGGTCTAGGATTTACGGCATCTTCTAAGTTTGGAATCAGAGGAGATTGAGAATAATTGGAACCGTTAGAACTAGCAATAGTCATGATTTCAGTCTGAATGAAAGTTAGACGGATGAATGGTTTTGAAGGCAATAATTGACAGTGACCAAAAATTTGTAACTTGGCTTATTGAAAGCCTTGTGTAAATCCAATTAATTATGTCTAATAATCAAAAATATTGATTGAGATATTAATTGGGCAAGAAGTACGCTCATCACCATTTAGGATAATGCTGAGTGAGAAATTGCAATTACAATACAATTACAAATATTTAGATGACTGACATTTATTGAATTTAATAGCAGTCAAAACTGATAACTTATAAAACTCCCGCGCTAGGCATTAAAGTTAGTTCATCTACAACTGCTTGTTTTGGTAACAATACGGTATGGAGAATTGACTGAGCAACGATTTCCGGTGTTAGCATATTTGAACGGTCGAAGTCCGCATTCACAGTTTTTGTATCCCAAATTTCTGTATTTACCGCACCGGGACAAATCGCAGTTACACGAATTCCGTTAGCGCGTTCTTCCTGAGCAAGGGCTTGAGAAAGAGCAATTACGCCTGCTTTACTAACGCTATAAGCTCCCCAATTAGCAAATGCCTGTTTACCTGCAATTGAAGCTACGTTAATTATTGTGCCTCTGTTTTGTTCGCGCATTGAGGGCAGAATCCCCTTAATGCATTCAAATACGCTGGTAAGATTCAAATCGATTACTTGCTGCCAGTCCGATAAAGGTGTTTCGCTCAATGTGGCAGTATAACCCATGCCAGCATTGTTAACCAGAATATCTATGTTACCAAAGTCAAGCACTATTTGACGCATCTTTTCTTGAACCTGGGATAGATTTGCCAAATCTACGACATAAGATTTAGCCTTGACTCCGGTTTTAACAACAGTATTTTCTACTGCTGCAAGCTTCTCGACAGAACGACTTACTAGTGCAACTTCTATTCCTGAAGATGCAAGTGCTAAAGCTGTTTCTTTACCAATACCGCTACTTGCACCCGTGATTAAAGCACGTTTTTTTTGTTCGGTCATACGGTTTAATCAAAATATATGGTTCGCGTTACTTCACGTAAACACCTTGAGTATGAAAGCGGCTCGCCTTCAGGCAGCCGAGGGAATACGAAGCTGGCGGATTCATCCGCCGTATGTCAAAACGAGTAAGAATAACCATCTACGGAGTGTAGTTTTGAGAAATTTATGTGACCTATCCCTTGAACCCGACCTTCTTTTGTTGTGACATTGAAGCTACCAGAAGCTCTAACAGCTACTCTACCTATATAAGTTCCTATTTTCTTGCCGCTAGTCACTACAGCTTTGACTATATCTCCAGTTCTAAACCCCTGTACGTAAGGATTTTTGCTTTTTGGCTTGGAGCATGGAAAGCCAAACTTGTCAACGTTAGTATACTGCCTGTTTCCATGCCCAGTGCATTTGATGTACAAAGGCTGAGTAGCATAGAAAATAAGGTTTTCAACGTCG
>JBCBHT010000411.1:0-5061 GCA_038525335.1 Cyanobacteria bacterium J06621_15
ACAAATTAGCTGTGAAGAGGAGTAGCACAAAAACTTTCACAGAGCCATAATTAATAATTCCAAAATAATTCCAAAACTTTTTCTTAAACTTTTACCGAGAGAATTTTAGGAAATTTATATACGGCTCAATTCGCAATAATCATACATTTTTTGCATTTAGAAACAAGTATACTTAAAAAAGTAACAAAGAAGAAGTTTACAACTTCATTTGGTTTTAAAGACGGCATGTTTCCCTATTAATGCCATTACTTCTTTAATTTATATTCCGAGTAGTTGCAGTATCAATAATCAGTAACTAATAATTTGATAGTTCTATGTATGTATAGTTATTTAAATTATTAGTTATTGCCATGTCGGAATAGTATTAGGATTAAGCGAGGCAATCATTACATAAATTAAAGTATTTGAGATTGTAACTTAGTTATCTTTACAGGTGTTCATTTAGCTAAAAGCTCAAATATAAAAAATTTAGTTGTGACATTTCTTTGATTAGAACTGTTGCTATTTTTGGCTGCTTGCGTGTATTTTCATTGTATTTCCTGACCAAAAAAAACTAATCGTAATTTCTCCCTGCATAGTAGAACCATGAGTAAAATGATGCAATTTGACCAAGAAAAAGCTATCAATTACCTGCAACAAATTTTAGAGTTTGAATTAGCAGGAGTAGTTCGCTATACAACTTATTCTTTAATGGTAAACAATAGCGAAAAAAATGAAATCGTTAGTTTTCTTAGAGAGCAAGCAGAAGAATCGCTATTTCATTCTCAAAAGGTTGGAGAAGTTCTAGTGAGCATTAATGGAAATCCTCAACCGCGAATTACACCCATTACCGAGCTTGAAAGCTATTCGGTAAAAGATATATTAGATGCAAGTCTAGCACATGAAAAACAAGCTTTAGGACTTTATGAACAACTCCTAGATTCTTTAAAAGGTAGCAACAGCGATATAGAAGAGTTTATCAGCAACATGATTGAGGAAGAAGGTCATCATACTCAAGAATTAGCCGAAATGATAGATGGTTTGAACAGTGAAAAGTAGGAGTTAGGAATTAGGAGTTAGGAGTTAGGAGTTAGGAGTTAGGAGTTAAGAATTAGGAGTTAGAAGCTAAAGGTCGAGAATTACCAATTACCTATTACCTATTACCAATTACCAATTACCAATTACCAATTACCAATCCCCAATCCCCAATATTAAAATTATGTTCCTTTACATTAGATAATGTAGAGGAATATAATTTTTGGATATTTTTGATTTAATAATCAATGAATGAAACTTATCTAAACAAAAAATCAGTGCGTCGTTTAGTTAATTCTGATGGAAACTTCAATATTGTTCGTAAAGGAGTATCCAAGTTTGATTGGGACGATTTATATCATGTATTACTAACTCTTTCATGGGTAAAATTGTTTGCGGTTGTGGGTGCTGGCTATATAATCACTAATATTATCTTTGCTTGTTTATATTTAACAGCAGAAAATGGAATAGAAAATATGCGTGAAGGTGATTTCTTCGATGCATTCTTTTTTAGCGTTCAAACTATGGCTACTATCGGCTATGGTGCAATGTATCCTAAAACGCTTTTTGCTAATATTTTAGTTGCTATTGAGGCTTTATTAGGATTAGTAGGAGTATCAGTAGGGAGTGGATTGGTATTTGCTCGTTTTTCTCTTCCTAAAGCGCGAGTTATGTTTAGTCGTATAGCAGTTGTTGCTCCTTATAATGGTGTTCCAACTTTCATGTTTCGAGTTGCGAACGAACGTCAAAGTTGGATTTTAGAAGCTCAGGTTAATGTAAGTTTAATAGTCAGCGAGATAACTGAAGAAGGAGAAGCGATGCGTAGGTTTTACAAACTACCATTGTTTCGCAATCAATCATCACTTTTCGCTTTAACTTGGACGGTTATGCATCCTATTAATGAAAGTAGCCCTCTTTACGGTATTACTTTAGAAGAAATGCAGGAAAAAGAGATGGAAATATTAATTACTTTAACGGGAATTGACCAAACCGTTTCTGATAATATTCACGCTCATCATTCTTATATTCCTACAGAAATTCTCTGGAATCACAAGTTTGTTGATATCTTATCTAAAACCCGCAATGGCAAGCGGAGTGTTGATTATAGTTGCTTTCATGATGCTACAGCTTTAGAAGAGTTAGGAATTAGGAGTTAGGAGTTAGGAGTTATTTGATTTTGAATTTTAGATTTTAGATTTTGGATTTTAGAGTTAGGAATAAGAAGTTAGAAATTAGGAGTTAGGAGTTATTTAATTACAGACTTTGACCTCTAACCTTTGACCTTTGACCTTTTACCTTTAACCTAATTCACTGCTGCTTTTTGCTTAGTAACTACTTCATCAAGACTATCATCTGGTAATGGTTTTCTTATGGATAAATAAGCTAGAGGACCAAATAATGGTATTAAAGTTATCAGCCAGTATAAAATCGGATTTTTCATATTTCGTCTTGCCATATCATCCCCTAAAAGTGCGGGGAAAATCAAGCAAAGCATACAAAAATCTAAACTCATCACATGTATAAAACGGTCAGTTTTCCATTGTTGAATAAAATTATCCCAGCTTCCTCCCTGTAAACCATAGGAAAGCAAAACAATCGCTCCGACAGTTAATAAAATACCTGTTATCCGAGAATCTAATAACTTGAGAAAAATATTCTTTTTACCAGCAAAATCGGGGTTTGGTTCGCGTAAAGCTAAATATGGTAATAAAGCAAAAGCACCAATTCCGAAAGACAAAGTTGCAAATATCCAAGCCGGTATTTTTTGTCCTTTACCATCAATAAACACCATACAACTGTAGATTAAAGGAAATACACCCATCAAATTAAATAGCGAAACTATCAAAGGGTTAATTCCTTCCCACTGTCCTGTTGAAAGATTTTTGATTAATTCAAAAGTATCGGGTTGATTAGGAGGAGCAAAAACAAAAGCATAACCAGCAAATCCAACCCAAAGCAACCAAAATAAAACTTTTCTCATTATTTTCTGTCACATCAATGTACCTGTTTATTGATGATACCGAATTGACGGAGAGAGGGGGAAGAGGGGGAAGAGGGGGTAGAAAATAATTATTAACTCTTAACTGCTAATTGTTCACTGATAATTGTTCATTGATAATTGTTACTGATTACTGCTGATTGCTTCGGAGAGATATTCGGAAGCTGCTGAAACGAGTGCGATTGCGTTTTCGTAGTTGAGTCTTGTGGGACCTAAAACTCCTACGCTTCCTACTGGTATCGAATCTCGATGGTATGTAGATGAAATTAAAGTGCAGGTCTGGATGGTTTCTAGGGTATTTTCCGAACCAATACGGACTGTTACTTGCGGTTTATTTATTTGTTCTAATTCTGTTTCATCAAATATTAAATGCCATAATTGCTCTTGTTCTTGCTCAAGTAGCTGAATTATGGTTTGTACTTGCTGTATTTGTGAAAATTCTGGCTGTCGTAAAACCTCTGAAACACCACGTACCATAATTTGCGTATTTGTTGGGGAAAAGGTACGACGGGTCAATTCAACAAGAGATGTCTTCAAATATTCACCGTAGCGCTGAAATTCTTGGTCTAACTGACTCCAGTCAAGTGCGGCTAATTCCATTAAACTTTTACCGCGTAATTGACTGTTCAAAAAGTTAGAAACAATTTGTAATTCTCTGTCTATTAATTCTACATCGGGTTGATTATCTTCTGATGCTGAGGGTAAATCCATCAATGTTGAATGAGTTTCGTAACCATCAGTTACCACAATCAACATTATTTGTCCTGTCTCAATTTGCACTAACTGTAAATGTCGCAATACTGATGTATTGTTCTGCGGCATTGTGATTAAACTTACACATCCACTCAAACTAGCCAAAATTTGTGTGGCTCCTTGTAGTAGAGCTTCTAAACTCCAGTCTTCCCATTTTAAACGTCCCTGCAATGCAGCTTCTACCTCTTTTTCCAGACTTTGATTATGTGTTATCAACTGGTCTACATAAATTCGATAACCAGAGTCGGAAGGTACTCTTCCCGATGAGGTATGAGGTTGATAGAGCAGCCCAGTTTTTTCTAAAGCTCCCATCACATTACGAATTGTTGCCGAACTTACACCTAAGTCGAATTCTTCTACTAAAGCTTTAGAACCCACTGGCTCTGCTGTTGCTATATAATGACGTACCGTTGCCCAAAGTATGTGTTGTTGTCGATTGGTTAACTGGACTTGCATAGGGAATGGCTGTTTAAACACAGTTCTTATCAATTTTTAAAAAAACAAATTTTTTAAATGTTATTACTCGATATTCATAATGATTGTTAGAAAAAGGAAAATCATTATGGTGTACTGCAATACCTTTACATTTACAAATAGTTTTGTCCTGAGTAAGAGTACTATTTCATACAAAACAATCTGTTATTTGAATACATCCTAAATTGAATCTATTACGTATTTTCTCAGATTATTTTATGAAATAGGGTATGTATAGCTACGAATTACCTATTGCTCATGAAATAAGATTCTGAAGTTTTCTGGGTATTAGTACCTTTTTATTTTCAAACTCAAACCTTTGGTTTTTGAGTACTAGTACTGTGGAACTGAAGAGTCAACCAAAATTGAATATGCATCAATACCTCCAGTAATGTTTTTTACGTTGGTAAAACCTTGAGATGTTAACCACTGACACATTTGAGCGGAACGAACCCCGTGATGACATAAAACTAAAGTTTCCTTATGAGGTTCTAAACGAGTTTGAATATCGTTTCCCCATTCAGCGAATTGGCTCAAAGGTAAATTTATAAAACCTTCGATATTTGCCGTTCTGACTTCCTGTGGTTCGCGCACGTCTACAAGCTGAACTGAAGAGTCCGAAGAAGACAAACGCTTTGCAAGTTCTTCTACAGTGATTTGATTCATGGACTGAACAAAGTTATTCCTCCCCATGAGGAATTTATAAAAAAATTCTATATATTTATTATGTTGACAGAAAATCACCCTCTTAGCATCAGCACTGAGCAAAGGGTTTAGGAATTATCAAGATAAATTGGCTACATCTTGACAAAATATTCATA
>JBCBHT010000412.1:0-5039 GCA_038525335.1 Cyanobacteria bacterium J06621_15
AAATCTGGGAAGTCAAACCATCAACCACAAAACAACCAGAAATTCACGACAAAGAATATAAATACGAAGGAATCATCGACCGCAGAATTCTACCAGAAGCAGCAGCAGTAATTAAACCTCAAATAGGAGAATTAATTTTATTTGATTCTACAAGAGTTCATGCAGTCAGAGCTTCCCACGGTGGTCCCAGAGTTTCCATGTCCATGTTTATCGGATATCGCAATCAAGATGAACCTTTAACTTATTGGAGTTAAATCGATTTTGGATTGGTAATTGGTAATTGGTAATTGGTAATTGGTAATTAATTATCTTTCTCCTTGTCTCCCCATCTTCCCCTGCTCCCCCTGCTCCCCCTGCTCCCCCTCTCCCCATCCCTTTCTCCCCTCATCCCAGTTTTTGAAAAAGCGGAAATTGCGGTCTTGGGGGTTTCCCCCAAGAGCAAATTTCCAAGACACCGGATAGGATTTAATTTGGGTGAAACAGTTAACTGGGTCACTGACTCAGGTCTAAAGACATTGAGCTTGCAAGAGAAGGTTTTAGCCCTGTGATGGTAGGTCAAAAACTAATGCTTGAATACCTTGAAGTTATTAAGAACAAAGGGTATTTCAAGCGAGTAGAAACCGTTCAAGGTTATACAACTAGCATGACTAGAAAACATTTAAATCTTGGAAAAGAGAAAGGTGATAAATCGCTAAAAATACCTCAAACGCACGCAGTAGACGGAATAGCATTAGCAGCTACCAAGTGGATTCAATACGGAGTAACTAGTAAGAAATCTCAAGGATGGAAAGGTGAAATTAATTTAACCGATACATACTTTATCGTCATCACTAGACCGCCAGTTTGTAAGCGTCAGTTGCATTTGTTGCAGCCATCAAAAGGAGGTAAACGTCGTAAGTATGGCGGTTCCGTAACTCGTTATGGTTTCAGGAAAGGTGATTATGTTGAAGCAGTTAAAGCAGGTAAAGTATACCGAGGGTGGGTTAGTGGTGATACAAAAAAAATGGTAGCCGTTAACAATGAAAATTGGAAGCAAGGACAATATACTGCAAGCAAAGTAAAGTTAATCAAGCGTAATACCGGGCTAGTAGTAACTAAGTCTAAACTTAGTCCCACTGCGATGCGATTAAAACGCACGCCCTTGTTATATCCCAGGTCTAAAGACGCGCTCGTTTTACGCTGCTTGAATTCTGATAAAAGGAATATTTGAGTAAATCATGGCAGAAATTGAGACTGCAAGACTGCGACTCAGACCATTAACGCTGGATGATTTGGATAGATTGACTGTTATTTTGAGCAATCCGGAGGTTATGAAATATTCACCGAGAGGAGCAATACCAAAAGGTAAGGAAAAACAGGTTACTCGGGAAATTATCGAATATTTCATCGAACATTGGGAAAAATACGGTTTTGGTGTCTGGGCTGCTATCGAAAAAAATACTGGAAAATTAATCGGTCATTGCGGACTCAATTGTTTACCTAATACTCCCGATATCGAAGTTATTTACCGTTTTGACCAAAGTTTCTGGAATCAAGGTATTGCGACCGAAGCAACTAAAGCTTGTCTTCAATACGGTTTTGAAACTGTTAAACTCTACAAAATAATTGCGATCGCATCTCCAAAGCATATAGCTTCTCGAAGAGTAATGGAGAAATCCGGATTAAAGTACGAAAAAGAAGCTCATTTTTACAAAATCAAGGTGGTTTACTACTCTATTCACCGCGATAATTGGCAACCGGATTATTTTTGATTTGGTAATGGGTAATGGGTAATGGGTAATGGGTAATTGGTAATGGGTAATTGGTAATTGGTAATTAGAAGTATCTAGAAACCGGGTCTCTGTAATTGGAGATTGGTAGTTGGTGTTTGTAATTGTAGAGACGTGATATACCACGTCTCTACAATTATTTTTCATTTTTCAATTATTTATAAACAATAATCATATTGAAATAAATCATTGATTTAAATCTTGTATTCATATTCCGTTACAATCGCTTTACTGTTGTTTACAATTCAATTTTTATTGACAGGATTCTCAATTAGCTCACGAGATTACAAGCCATTTTGATGTAATATGGGGTTTATATTCTGAGGGAAGCAGTGAAACTAATTTTCAATTTTCATTCGATTTTTGATTACATTCCTTAATTAAAGGTAGTAATTAACTTGATATTTGCTTGCTTAACGTACTACAACGAATAAAAAGGAAAGTAATTCAAGTCAATATTGACGATGTTTATATGAAGCAATATTAATTTTGTTGTGATTAAAAATACTGAAACAGCCTTGATTAGATACTGGTATTGACAATTTTTGGTTTATATGGAGCTTATAAAAGATGAATAATGACAATAAAACCCCAATCAAATAGAGCAGGGTGAAAAACTAAAATAAATAAATAAATAAATAAATAAATAATTATTCTATAGCACCATGATTTTTGAAATTAAGATACTATTATGTTCCAGAATTGAACTATGATTCGGTTAGCGCAGCGGCGAAGAGGCAGGCTTTTATTATATAAGGTTTAAACGAATTAATGATATAGCCTGTCTCTTCGCAACCGAATCAAGCGCAGCGGTAGTTCAATTCGCTCCACCAACCAGTCAATTCGCGCTATTTAATTTTTTTAAATGTATTTTTACTATACTGTGTGCTGAAGAATTGATTTTTTTGATTTTGCTTTCATATCCTCAGACAAATAATTAAAAATGGTTCAAAATCGAATCGAAGATAGAAGACAAAAGTATTTCAATCTGAGTTCGTTGATTGCTCGATTGGATAATTTTGAATTGCGTTCTTTATTTAAAGATAATCAGTCAACTTTGGGTTGGGGACAAACCCATATTGTAGAAATTGGAGAATATCCGGTGTTTATCAAACGAATTCCGGTGACTCAAATTGAATATGAAAACCTTTTCTCTACAAAAAATCTCTACAATTTACCAACATTTTTTAATTATGGTCTTGGTTCTGCTGGTTTAGGAGTTGCTGGTCTGAATGTTTTTCGGGAACTGGTTGCTAATATCAAGATTACCAATTGGTTATTGGAAGAAGAAATCGCGAATTTTCCTTTAATGTACCATTATCGGATTATTCCATATCAAGGGAAGCATTTTGATATAGATAAATCGCTTTTGAAGGGTTTTGTAGAATATTGGGGGGATAATGACAACGTTGGGAATTATATGGTGGACAGAGCAAAAGCTAATTATGAGTTGGTTTTATTTTTAGAGTATATTCCTTACGTCCTACAAACATGGTTGTTGAAAAATCCGAGTCAAATCCAGAAAATATTGAGTGAGTTGAAAAAGACAATCGCTTTTTTGAAGGGTAAGGGGATTATTCATTTTGATTGTCATTTTGGAAATATTCTCACCGATGGAGAACAATTATATTTAACGGATTTTGGTTTAGTACTGGATAAAACTTTTGCATTGAGTTCCGATGAAGTATCTTTCTTCGAGCAAAATCGTTTTTACGATTATGGGGAAGTATTCCGAAATCTCGGAATTTTAATTCGAGGTTGGTACAATTCTTGTTCTGAGACGGATAAATTTAAAATTATGGAGAAATATAGTATTGAAACCGATTTAAAAGCTTATGAATTGGGAAAAGTCTTGTTAGAGAACATTGAACGGATAAATATTGATGGTGATATCAAATTAGATAAGTTTTACGTTGATGCTATTCTCAAATATCGCAAGATAATTATATTGATACAAAATTTCTTTGTTGAAATATGGGGTGATAATCGCAAGAGTACAAAGTTTCCCCATATTGAATTAGAGTTACTGCTTGAGGAAGCTGGAATATAAAGAAGTATCAATTTCAACTTTCGATAATTATATATCCGGTAATATAGTTCAATATTTTCACTGAAAACAGCTTAATAGAGTATAAAATTAAAAGCCTTGATTTCAAACTTTCTCCGAGTGATTTACATCTCAATATCTTAAGAAACCAA
Organism: Cyanobacteria bacterium J06621_15; assembly: GCA_038525335.1. Classification (GTDB taxonomy): domain Bacteria; phylum Cyanobacteriota; class Cyanobacteriia; order Cyanobacteriales; family Nostocaceae; genus Rivularia. Next base: position 3,969 of record JBCBHT010000412.1, read on the forward strand.
TAATTCTCAACTTTCATTCATTAAATCGTAATTCCGATTGCTCTACAAAGGTTTAATTACGAAAATTCAAAAATCAAAAAGTATCAATTTCAACTTTCAATAATTATATATCCGGTGATATAGCTCAATACTTTCACTGAAAACGCTTGAATAGAGTATAAAACTATAATTAATTAATCTAGATTTCAAACAGTAACTAATAAATAATTTTCTACCCCCTCTCCCCACTCTTCCCCCTCTCCCCCCTCTAATTAAACAACTTCTGACAACATTTCCAAATGCTTCTCCACGGTCGCAATAGTATTAGCAGCAATCATTCCAGAAGCTGCGACAGCTGGTAAACCAATTCCGGGGAAAGTCGAATCACCACAACACATTAAACCTTTCAAAGGAGTATTGGAACCGGGAAATAAACCTTTACCTGCTCGAATTGCTGGCCCATAAGAACCATTATGACGACGTAAATATCGCTCGTGAGTCAAAGGTGTACCAATCAAAGTGACTTCACAACGAGAACGAATATCCGGAATCACTTTCTCCAAAGCTTTCCACATGATTTCTGAACGTTTTTGTTTCTGCTGTAAATACTCTTCACTATTCCTATCCATCCCTTTCCATAAATCATAAGGTTCGTTTCCAGGAGTATAAACGTGAATCGCATGTTTTCCCGGTGGTGCTAAAGATGAATCCAAAACCGAAGGAATTGATATCAATACTAAATTCTGTGGAGCAGTTATTCCCAATTCCCAATCTTCCACATATATATAGTGACACTGCAAATTTTTGATATCCCGAGCATCAATTCCTAAATGTAAATGCATGAAACTTTCACATTCAGGTGTTTTCCCACGCTGCTCAAAAAACTGTTGCGATACCGAATTAGTTGGAATCAATTTCAAAGTATCCCACACGGAAGCATTGGAAATCACTATATCCGCTCTTAATTCCTCACCACCTCTTAACCTCACACCAACAGCACGTTTATTTTCGACAATTATTTCTTCAACATGACTTCTTAACAACAATTTTCCATCATGTTTTTCAAATCCCCTCACCAAAGCATCAACTAAA
>JBCBHT010000413.1:0-5030 GCA_038525335.1 Cyanobacteria bacterium J06621_15
CCCATCACTATATTATGCAGCAGCGGGTGAAGATGGCGAAGCGGGTTCTCAAACAGCAGGATTTACCGATTGCTGAAATTGCTGTGGAGTGCGGTTTTTCTAATCAAAGTCATTTGGGAAGAGTTTTTAAGCAGCATACCGGGACTACTCCGAGGAGGTTTCGGGATGGGAGTTGAATGAGTAATGAGTAATGAGTAATGAGTAAAAATTATTTATTCTCCCCCCTCTTCCCCCTCTTCTTCCCCCTCTCTCTTCCCTCTCACAAACAATAATCAATAACAAACACAAGTAAACATATGAGTAATCAACAAACACCTATATCAATAGATATGTCAAAAAAGGACGCTTCTCAAAAGATAGTTCCTAATTCACAAATACTAACTAGCCATGATGCGGGTTGGAAAAACATGGTATTTGAATATCACCGTCAGCCAGCCTATGAAATGCCAGTAGCTAATTTTCAACAACACACTTTTGTAGTTACTTTAAATCAATATTTAATTGAATGTAAAATGGACAGCCAATTTGAGTCAAAAAATACTCAAAGAGGTGATTTAATCTTAATTCCTGCCAGTGTGGATTATTGGAGTGTCGATATCACTGATTCGGAATATATTGTTTTAACTATCGAACCACGAAAGTTATTACAAGCCAATCAGGAATTAATCAAAGGTGATGCTATAGAGCTTATTCCTAACTTTTCCAAACCCGACCTTTTTATCTATGGTACGGCAATAGCGCTCAAACAAGAATTAGAAACCAATTATAATGGCTGTCGTTTGTATGCAGAAACTTTGTTTAACAGTTTAGCGGTTCATCTTTTACAAAAATACGCCACTTCCAAACCGCAAATCAAAGAATACAACGGACTCGCACCATATAAATTAAAGCAAATATTAGAATTAATCAACGATTCTCTATCGTCAGAAATTAGTTTATTGGAATTAGCAAAATTCTTAAATTTGAGTCAATTTCACTTTTGTAGAGAATTTAAAAAATCAGTTGGTGTAACTCCCCATCACTATATTATGCAGCAGCGGGTGAAGATGGCGAAGCGGGTTCTCAAACAGCAGGATTTACCGATTGCTCAAGTTGCTGTGGAATGCGGTTTTTCTAATCAAAGTCATTTGGGAAGGGTTTTTAAGCAGCATACCGGGACTACTCCGAGGAGGTTTCGGGATGGGAGTTGAAACCTCACCCCCAGCCCCTCTCCGATGTCTTGGAGAGGGGAGTGAGTAATGAGTAATGAGTAAAAATTATTTATTCTCCCCCCTCTTCCCCCTCTTCCCCCTCTCCCCCCTCTTCCTTTCAAGCATAGAAACTGGGGGTGAGGTTAAAACAATGGTGAATTAAAACTATTTTCTAACAAAATCTCATGAATAAAAATTAATTAACAAAACACAGCAAGAATAGTAAAAATATCGCAATAAAATAGAATACAAGCTGATTGAAAGTATTATATTTTGAGTTTAGCGTTTATCGATGCATTCGTTTTTTTGATGAAACCTAGATTTGCTTACAACTCTTTGAATATAGACGATTACCAAGTCAGCAAAAGATTTTACTGCGATATTTTGAACTTTGAAGTTATCTTCGCAGATGATAATAATGAGTATGCCGAATTAAGCAAAGGACACACCAAAGTTACTATTTTTAATTATCAAAGGTGGGGTAATTTATTTGGTGAAAATGAATTTCTCAATTATGATTCTGACTGTTCGGGAATTATTTTTAGCGTGATTTCGGATTAAAAAGTAGAAAGTAGGAAGTCTCACATCTTGCACCATTTTCAACAAGCGCCTTAGAATGAATTCTCAGGCTAATACAAAAAGTCTGATAAATCAGACTGGGTAAGAGTTTTAGTGCGTTTCAACATACTTTGTATATTAGCCTCGGAATTCATTCCAAGGCGGATATTCGCATACTGATTACTGATGAGCTATAAAAATTATCTCCCGAGAGAATATTCATAAATATTCATAGTCTAAAGTTCTGACAAAAACGGATAATCAATATAGCCTTTCTCACCACCACCATAGATAGTTTTGATATCTAATAAATTCAATGGTGCATTTTTTTCTAAGCGTTTGGGTAAGTCGGGATTGGCTACAAATAAACGCCCAAAAGAAATTAAATCAGCTTGTTTCTCAACTATTGTCGTGATACCTATTTCGGGATTTTTATCTGCTTCAACTATCAATTTACCCTTATATATAGGACGAAATAAATCGCTGACTCTTTCGTATTTTATTGTTAAAAAACATTCCCTTTTTGGCGGTTCTAATAAATGCACGTATGCCAAACCATAAACATTTAACGAATCAAATACATAGTAAAATGGCGGTTCCGGGTCTGGATTTTTATTACCACTAAATATATTACTCGGACACATCCGAATTCCTACACGCTCGTAATCCCAGACACTTCCTACACTATCAATTATTTCTGCTATCAAATCTACACGACGGTTACGTTCGCTTTTCCGTGCTTCTGGATTCTCATAGTGTCCCAAAGGCTTTAAACTATCTAAAATACAACCAAAAGCAGTATTTATTTCGACCCCATCAAAATCTGCTGCTAAAGCATTCTGCGCTCCCTTACGCATTTCGTTGACTACTTCTAATAAATTCACCGGATTATTCGGAACGATATCGGCTACAGAACTGTAGTATTTCTGTTCTAAATCTAAAGGAGAAATCCCCTCGCGGTACCATAGCTGCAAAAAGATTTTACCACCGCGATCGCGAACTGCTTTAGTAACTTTACGCCAAGCTACAACCTGCTCATAGCTAAAGATTCCGGGACAACTGCTATACTCAGGAGTACTAGGAGAAACTAAAGTTGGTTCGGTAATAATTAATCCAGCAGAAGCTCTTTGAGCGTAGTAAGTTTCCATCATTGGGGAAGGTACGCTATTAATCGCACGCATCCGACTAGGACACGACATAACAATGCGGTTTTTCAAGTCATAAGCTCTGAGAGAGACAGGACTAAAAACTATATTCCGTTCGGTCATAATTTAAAGCATCTAAATACGTTTTACCTTGATAGATTGGCACTAATATATTTAATCCAAAAGCTCGTTTCCTCAGTTTCTTCCTTAACTTTCCCGCGAACTATATTTGAGTAAAACACGCTAATTTAAATTGTGTATCTCAATTAATTGCTGTTTTTGGCACATTCTTGCTAAACTTCCATCAATTTGCAATTATCAATTATCAATTAGGGAACATCCCAAATGTGGAAAAATATAATTTGTCATTGCGAGCGACAGCGAAGCAATCGCAACACTTTGAGATTGCTTCGCTATCGCTCGCAATGACACAAATAGTTTTGCACAGCCACTTACCAATTCCCAATTACCAATTACCAATTACCAATTACCAATTACCCATTCCCAATTCCCTAATCCAGACTGCTGCGATAATTACAGGGAGTGGTTCCGGTTAAATTGCGAAACTGTCTGTTAAAGTGACTTTGACTTTTGAAACCACATTCAAGAGCAATGTCAGCCATTTTTGCTTCCGGGTTTTGTTGAATCAGTAATTTTGCTTTAGCTATTCTTCTTTGCAAGAGATAGCGATAAGGAGAAACCCCGATATACTGACTAAACAGACGACAGAAATAGTATTTGCTAATGTTGACATTTCTAGCAACTTCATCTAGCGGTAAGTTACGGTCTAAATTAGAATCGATATACTGAAGCGCTTGTTTCAACTTGTATTCTGTTTGTTCGTTAATCGTTTCTTCGTCTATATTTGCTCGAATATTAGAGTATTTTCTCAGTAAGTGAATAACCGCTGTTTGTAGCATTGAGTTGGTATAAGTCAAACAAGTATCCCATTGCTGACATTCATACAACAATGATAAACCGATGCCGTATAACAACACGTCTTGGCAAGCAAAGTGAGGTAATATTGTAACTGGCTCAGCTATACCTATTTTTTGAGCTATTTCATTAATTAGTTTCGGTTTAATTGCCAACAATAAAAACTCAACTTCCTGCTTCCAACTCGCACGATGGTTAACATTAGCAGGAATTATTGCTACATCTCCCTTAGAGACAGCTTCCGATTGACTCTTATCTCCAAGCGAACGCTCTACCTCAGCATCGCATAAAAAGATTTGTACCAAAAGAACCTCCTCACAATGGGGAGGTAATTCATAAGTCGGATGATAATAAGAACTTAGATAGGCACCTTGTCCACTTAGTTTTTCAGTACTAAGTAGCGGTTTACATGCTAATTTGGGAAACCATATTTCCAAATTTTGATTAGTAGAAGATGATTTCAATTGTGACATCAACTCAATAGCCAACAGCTTCATGGAAGTTAAATGTCACGGGAAAGTTAAGGAAGAATACTTAGAGGAAGAACATAATTACTTTAATTTAGCAGAATATTGCTGACTTTGCATGTAAATAGTGATTTGATTAATCCTTGAAGCTGATTTGTTTTCGGAATAAGTCATATTTCATTCATTTAATCGTGTTTACTAACTGTATAGCTAGCAAAGGATTGTCATCTAAAATTTCCACATTTATATAAGATATTAATTAATTATTTCTCTATATTTTTTAGCAATAAAAGACAAAAAATAGCAATTTTTAGCTAGATTTTTTAATCATAAAATGATATGAATTTACGTTTTTAATAATAATATTTAATGGGACAAAGCAGCAGTAATTCTACCAGTGGCTCTATTCCCGGTTTCTTTGCGGTTTGATAAGAGAATGTTTTAAAAGTATTTGGCGGTTAAAACCGCTACTACACAAGCGAAGTCCACCTCTGTGGACTAAGGAATTTACAACCCGCGCAGGCGGATTTTGCCTGTGTAGCCGCGACTTATAGTCGCCAGATTCTGACGGGTCGGGTTTTTTTCGGAACCGTCGGGAGACGTAGCACTGCTACATCTCTACATTACGTCCGTAAAAAACAAACCCGTCAAAACTAATACTTCACCACATTAATTTTGCGGGGTTTTGAAGTCTTTTTGTAGGTTGGGTTAAGCGAAGCGCAACCCAACTAGGA
>JBCBHT010000414.1:0-5023 GCA_038525335.1 Cyanobacteria bacterium J06621_15
ATAGCAATTACTAGATAATTTTGCGATGAAAATACAAATATATAAATCAATATTTGCTGATAACTTATTGTAAAAATCTTGTGCCATAATGATATTCAATCTCTCCTTATTTTGAATATAGCAGTTTTCAGTTGGATAGAATATACCCTTCTCCTTGATAGGGAGAGGGGTTAGGGTGAGGTCTATCAAAGTGTATTTACTCTACCGAAAAGCGTTATATAGATATTGATTATATAAGCTAGTACTCAATACATTGAAGCAATAACAATAAAAAATAATTCAAATTAAATTTGACAGCTATGACTAAAATATTAGTAATTGAGGACGAAGAGTCAGTACGTGAGAATATTTTGGACTTATTAGAAGCCGAAAGTTTTGAAACATTAGCTGCGGCTAATGGAAAAATTGGGATAGACCTTGCAGTTTCTGAGGTTCCTGATTTGATATTATGCGACTTGATGATGCCAAATATTGATGGCTATGAAGTTCTAAAAAAGCTCAATTTACAAGCTTCTACAGCAACAATTCCATTTATATTTCTGACAGCTAGAACTGCGAAGGCTGATATACGTCAGGGTATGAACTTAGGTGCTGATGACTATCTTACTAAACCATTTACCCGCTCCGAACTATTAAATGCAGTTGTTAGTCGATTAGAAAAGCAAACAGATGATTTAAAATATATCTCAAAAAAGCCTAGACACTCTGCTCATTTTATTCCAGAGCTTCAAGTTATAAAAAGTAGCTTACTTCGGACTTTAGCAAAAAGAAAATTACGAGAATTCCAAATTCATTATCAACCAATTGTTGATGCTTGTTCGGGTTCAATTATAGCTGCTGAAAGTTTAGTACGTTGGCAAAGTTCAGAGTTAGGTTTGATTTCTCCAGCTGAATTAATTCCTTTAGCTGAATCTACTGGTCTAATTATCCCGATAGGGGAATGGCTGATTAAAAATGTCTGTAACCAAACAAAAATATGGCAAGATGCTGGTTATCAAAATTTTTATTCCACTATCAATATTTCTATTAATCAATTAATCCAGCCAGATTTCGTTTCTAAAATACTTGGAGTCTTAGCAGAAAATAATTTACATCCATCTTCCTTAGAATTTGAAATTACAGAAGGGATGATTGAAAACGATGTTAATACAGCTATTAGTAGAATGCAAGAATTACGGTCACACGGTTTGAAACTTGCTATTGATGATTTTGGTACGGGTCATTCTTCCTTGATTTATTTAAAGCAATTACCAGTAAATACTTTAAAAATAGACCATTACTTTGTCCATAACATAGATAAAGACAAACAAAAGTCAGCAATCACCAAAGGTATTATTGAAATGGCTCATAACCTTGATTTGCAAATAGTTGCTGAGGGTGTAGAAACTAAAGCAGAACTGAATATCATTCGCACACTAAAATGTGACAAAATACAAGGCTATTTATTAAGTCATCCTTTATCTATAGCGGAATTTGAAGAATTATTGCTTACTAATACCTGTTTAGTAAAGTGAATGTTTGTAAGTTAATCAAAGATTTAATTTAAAATCAAAAACCTATAAAAAAGAACTTGACATATATCTATAAAATAATTTGCGTTGCTGATTAAAGTGTGAATAGTCCCCCAACCTCGTAATTATCCGGGAGAAACGTATTTTAAAGTCTCCCAATACCCTCCAAGTTTGAGGTGACGGGGGCAGGATATTTAGGAAGCTTAACTCATATACCAATTAGGAATTCATATCTGTATATGGCTAACGCCGAGCTTGGCTAACAGCAACGCCAAATGATTTAACCGAAACTTCAGAATTAAAATCAGTTCTGAAGTATTTTCACGTTGCTATACAACTTGGCTATCATGTAATTATACACATAATAACTATATTTTGCTGATTTCAATTGAAGCCAAATGACTAGATAAAAGTTAATAAAAATTCTACTGTTGCAGCAATATAAAGCCAGCATTAAGTAATCTTACTTAAACGTAAATTTTTTGCAAATTTAAGGCTTTACTTAGTTTATGCCTGAAAAAATATGTAATCGTATATTTGATTTGACAAAAATATTTTATACACATACAGCTTTAGAAGATAGTTAAAGTTTGCATTAGCTCCGTGCCGTGATTATAGGTAAACTATGTATAAAAAAATTGTCTACAAGATTCGGAACGAAGTGTCGTTAAATACTCGTCTACTTCCGTTTTTATGTACTCAAAATGAGCTTAATTATCGATTAGCACGGAAGAGACATTTTAAAAATTTACCAGTAATTTCGGATTATGAACAAGATTTGATAAATACATTGAAAACAGAAGGAGTTGCAATGACTTCATTGAAAGCTTTATCAATTCCTTCTACCGACATGATGCTTGAATCGGCTAAAAAGTTAATACCAAAAATACCGCAAAGCATTTCTCATCATAAAAATGAATATGTAGTTCATGCAACTCCACAACAAATTTTAGAACATAAAGAAATTTTCATTTGGGGTTTAGAACAGCGTTTAACCAATATAGTAGAAAACTACATTGGCTTACCCGTGGCTTATCATGGAGCTTATTTTCGTAGAGATACTATTAATCCAACTCAAGTAAAATCAAGACTATGGCACATAGATCCTGAAGACAGGAAAGTTTTAAAAGTAGTAATCTATCTTCATGATGTAGGCGAAAATAGCGGTGCTTTTGAATATATTCCTCAAGCTTTTAGCTCCAAAATTATTTCTGCTCTAAAGTACAGTCATGGTTATATCCAAGATAAAACAATGGAGAAAGTAATATCTCCATCGTATTTTAAGTCTTGTAAAGGAGTTGCTGGAACGGTAATCTTAGCTTCTACTGGTGGCATATTTCATAGAGGTAAAATACCAGTTGATTCAGATAGGTACACTTTATTTTTTGATTACACTTCTAGAAAGCCAATAGTTCATAATCACTACGGAGCTTCTTTTCTCAGTGACGAACAATTAAGAGTATTAACAAATAATCTTACCCCTCAACAAAAGGAGTGTGTTTTTTGGAAAGATAATTTTTGGTAATTATTAATTGCTAACTGTGAATGTGTAAAATGCACTTACTTTTGATAAAACATGTATCTTTCCATTTGTAGTAAACATTAAACTTATGTAGAGACGTAGCATTGCTACGTCTTCTTCAATGGGAAATCAAACGTATTTCATATTTTCATGTTTTTACATAGCTAAAACCACGCTCCGCTAACAAAAATGCCAGAAATTTTTAGTTGCTAAAGGGGTAGAATAGCAAGACAATTCCAGCAATAGAAATGAAAACCCCTGAAATTGCTCTACGACTAACTTTTTCTCCCATCCAAATCGCAAAAGGTATTACAAAAATTGGGCTAGTTTGTAGAAGGGTTGAAGCAATTCCCACAGATGTAAATTTAAAAGCTGTTTGTTGCAGCCAAATTCCTAAAAAAGTGCCGAAAAATGATGCAAATATAGTTCCTCCAATAATTCTTGGATTTTGCAAAATACTCAATCGGAAATTAGTTTGCTGTCTCGATAACGACCAAATGTATAAGATTAATGTACCTGCACTTAACCTCAACAAAGCAGCCCATAGAGGACTAATTTGAGTATCCGCAATCGCACCTCGTGAAAGAACAGCACCGGTAGCACCAGCAATAGATGAAAATAAACCAAAAAATATACCTTGTCTAAATTCTTTAGTTGAAATATTTATGACATCTGTAGTGCGTTCCGTGATAACCCAAGTTACACCGAATATTGTTACTAAAATACCGCACCAAGCCAAGCTGTTTAACTTTTCCTGAAGAAAAATCAGTCCAAAAATTGCTGACATTGGTGAAGTCAGCGTTTGCATTAATAATGTTCTGCGAGGTCCTAAACTATTTATTGCATTAAAGAATAAAGTATCACCCAAACTAATACCAATCACACCGCTCAACAATAACAAACACATTGGTAAAGTCGCGATTGCAGAAAATAGTTCTCCTGTTATCAAAATTGTAAATACGAAAAATCCGATTGCAATTATTCCTTTAATCAGATTTAACTGTAATGGGGGAATGCTTAGTCCCAACTTACTATAAACTACAGATGCTATAGACCATAAGCAGGCAGCAGATAAAGCAGCTATTTCTCCTGAAAAATCTGTCATCACAAATATTAAGAAATATTAAGAAGAGTAACTTGCTCTTTTCAATTAGTGGAAATCTTTAATATTTTAATATAAATAGCGTTATAAATATTAGCACTTTATGAAGCTGTCTGCTAATTTTTCGCGAGACAAATGTTAGCACTCTCGATAATCAACTGCTAACTTGTACGGGGATTATTGTAACACTAATTTGCGTATATTGCTAGTTTTTATTTGAAGAATGACAATCACAGATTTGATTGTATTTAATAATTTGTCCGTCAACAAACGCTGAAATATAAATTAAAGAAATCAAAAGAGAATCAAAATTTTTTTTACAACCTGGAGGAATCCAATGAAATATACTTTCGATATTGTAGGTGTGTCTCCAATACTGCATTTTTTTAACCATCAACAACAGTGTCAGGAAAATCCCCAAAGTCATGCTGTGGAGTATTTAGGAACGCATAAATGTACCCTAGATGCATTTCTAGAAACAGTGGAGCCAGTACCCTCTAAATGGGGCTGGGATATGGATGAAGTTGTAGATACTGTGGTTAAGTTCTGGATGAACAATTCAGAGAGTATTGGCTATTGGAAATCCCGTTTGACAGATGCGGGTGATGATAACTTATTGGTTGGCAGGGTTGCAGATATTAAAGCTTTGAAATCGGAATTTAATTCCTTATTAGGAGAGGGTTGATATTAGTTTGATTAGATTTTAGGGTGTGTTATGACGCGAGAAAAATTTCGATTTTAACGAGATATGTATCGTTCGCGTCTAATGCACCATTTTATATGTTTGATTTTATCTAAAATTTAGGGGTAAATTGCGCTGTTTCGATAACATAACCTACTTACTATTTACTATTAATTAAATCGGCGTTGCTGATTAAAAGTATGAAT
>JBCBHT010000415.1:0-5009 GCA_038525335.1 Cyanobacteria bacterium J06621_15
GGATGCGGTTTGCGTCGCAAGTCCGGTTCTGAGGGGGCGGGGTTATAGCGATATAACCTTGCTACCCGACCACAGTCTCGCCTAAATCAACATCAGAAAAATCTCTTTCTCCAGATAAATATCTTTGGATAAATTCTTGCTCGTTCATTACCAATTACCAATCACCAGCCCTCATAGATATGATAATTGTTTCTTAGAAATATAATTTTAATCATCATAACTAAAATTCAAAGCCACAAAATTATTAGAACCAGAAGCTTGACATAATACTTCTTTTTTTCTGGAATTCTCATCTCGAATACAGCTTACTTGTTGTTTAAAAGCATTCAAATTATTCTTATATCTACCGGGGTCGATACGAAGTCTTCTGCGAAACTGACCCCAAGTCACATCAAGAATTTTATCACCGCAAACCATTTCCACTTCACCACGTTCAATATCAACATCACCGATATCGACTTCAACTTCCGCATCTTCGATTTCAATAATATTGCAAGTTTCCACCGTGGTACGATTTCCACAAGCAGATAACATTCCTATGGTGGTGAGTGTAAACCCGGTTGTAAAGATGATTGGTGATATTTTCATTTTTGAAATAATAATTAAGACTTAATTATGGATAATGCAATAATAGTCATTGCGACGTAAGGAAGCAAACTTAAAACACTTAAAATATTTAAGAATTGGATAAGTTGTGTTTAAATATTCGTATTCTCAAACCACCGTCGAATCAATTCAACTTGAAAACAATAACCATCATCTACTTCTTCAATCAATTCTCGCTGCAACAATAACTTTATAGAACTAAGATAATCTGTATCCTGAAACTCTAGCGCTATAGTTTCTTCACTCACTATTGCTTTCTCTCCCTTAGCAGCGATAAACCGAAGAATTTTTAATCCAGTTGCATCAACTTGATTATTTTGAATATCAGCGAAAAATAAGCTACCTGTACTTAAAGCTTCTGGAATTGCTGCTTCTACATCAACTACGGAACACAATGACTTTCTTGCAAAATCCATTCCACATCTTTCTCAGGAAAAACAATCGGTGAACTCGCTATCAATTCCCGTGCTTGTGCTTCTGTAAATTCTTTTAAATAAGCCGTATAACCAAAAATATTAAAAAATGGCGAACTATGTCCGGTACTTCTTGCTAATTCAGTTGGTGATTCGTGAGTAGCTAAAATAAATGCGAGATTTCCTCTTGTATGATTCGTTGCTAAAGAACGTAAGCTTTCCCAAAATTCATCATCTAATTCTTCACAGCGTTGTAAACCCACACCAATTTCATCGAGCAATATAACGGTAGGATTTTGTAAGTTGTCGCTGACTGCATTCATAAATTTATCTAAATCGCATGGTGCAGATACTTTTAAATTCAAATTTTCTAAAATATGATTTAAAAAATTTTCCCTACTAGCCATCCGCGAATCTTGAAAGTCTACAAATATCCACTTGTAAATTTCTGGTTGTGTTAACCAATCGGATTTTTGCTGCTGTCGTAATTCTTCTTTAGGTGTAGCGGTAATATTTTTCAGGTAATGTAGCAGGGATGTTTTACCGATGCGTCGTTTTCCGATAATTGCAGCATTTTGTAGGGGATGACGTTTGAGTATTTGGAATAAACGCTTGAGTTCTCGCTGCCTTCCGAAAAATCTGCTCGGATGTTTGATAGGAGAACCTGTTATGAAGGGTGAAGTTTCCTCGATGGTTGAGTTGCTATCGGTTGTTAATACTTCTTTTGCTGATATCTCTTGCCAGTCTAAGCCTAGTTTTTCGCAAATTTCGACAAAATACTCAAAATCAACCGGTTTTCCAGCGAAGAAGTTTTTCACCGTAGATAGCGACGGTGTTACGTGTTCGGCAAATTTTGACTTGCTGGGGTAACCATTACGGTGTAATGCAGAATTTATTTTTGGCAGATATTCTGGAGATATTTTTTGCGATCGCACTATTCTTGTCAAACGAAAAACTGTTTAGATTTTACCGATTTTTGATACCAGTACAAATAATTCACCCAAGTAAACAGTCAGTAAATAAAGTCATTGCGAGTGAAGCGAAGCAATCCCAAGGTGTTGCGGTTGCCACGCTTCACTTAGTTCCGCTTGCAATGACAGTAAATATTTTTATCCACCTAAATATCACCCAGAAGTCATCTGTAACTCCACTCCGACTCAACCGATATCTCAACCACTGAGGGAATTTAATCGAATTATCAGATTAATTCCACAGGTAAAGGATATGAAAAATCAAAATAAAATTACAAAACAAAACCAACAATCTAATAGTATTAATCAAGAACGTCTTCAACAAGCGCGTGCAATTTTCAATATAAACAACCTAAAATTCAACTTACTCAAGTTAAGCATCATAACTGCTTTCGTCAGTGTTCTATTGATATATTCTGGGAAGGTGCCAGTAGAAAAAGTTGAAGCTGCACAAGGAATTATTAACGGAATAGTTTCATTAACTTTTAAAGTTACTAAAGATACGAGTCGAAATTTAGATGACGAAAGAAGGATGAATGATTAACTAATTGGTGCGTGACGGTATATTCAAATTGTTGTTTTATGCCTAATAAGTTATCGTAACCGTCACAGCACCCTACACTACTTCTTCCCCCTCTACCCCCTCTCCCCCCTCTCCCCACTCCCTCTACTTCCCTTCAAAAACTGCAATAGCATGAGGAATCTTCCTCGGAGTATCTATCAAAGGTTTCCCGTCAACTATAATCCCGGTACTCCCACCACCATCTAACATTGCGCTCGTATTAGCACCAAAACACTTCAATGCATTTTGAGCATCCACTTGACGTGCGGAATTACTCGAATAAAATATAACTGTCTCATTTAAATTATCGCCGTTATCGTCTCTTACCCCAACGAAGGTTCTCGGTAAATACTTTGTTGCTGCTTTGTTGGCTTTTGGGTCGAGCGCTCCAATTACTTCCGGAAAACGCCGAAACCATTCTGTAGAATATGATTGGATGCTGGCGAAACCAGCTTGAGGATTGAACGAAAACGTGCGAATTTCTCCCGGATATTCATTTGCGATGCCGTAACCGTAGGTAACGATATTACCACGGGCTTTTAAACCAAAGGCAATTCCTGTAGGGTCTTGTTTTGTAGAAAAAAATGTACCGTTGATTACAACTCTGGCTTTTTGATTTAATGTATTCTTACTAACAGCATCTTGCCAAAATTGAGAAAGTGATTTTTTACTTACTCGACTGAATGGTACCTTGAAAATAGTTCCAGTTAAATTTTCTATTTTCGCTTTGGTAGTTTGAATTACAGTAATAATTTCTTTTTTACTACTTTTTTGATTTTTGTAGTAGACTTTTACTCCAGAGGCTTTTAATATTGGAAGAAAGCTGCAATTGACTGGTATCGCTTTTAGTGGATACCCTATAACGGTAAAAGTCAAGTTAATAGCAATGCCTAGAGTCCATATTTTCTGAAGTTTATTTGCTTCTTTATACATTTTGTTCCCAATTAATAGACAATAGATAAATAGTGTTTGTCAGTAAATTAATTTTTTTGTTGAACAAAGTTAAAAGTACTCATAAGTATGGCTCATAAATACTTTAAGGCTTACTGAGAAAAAATCCGGTTACTTAATCTCAATACTGGAAAATTATTACAGATTGTAACTAAAATATAAGTTTTTGTACTTTTAGTTACTATATGTGTCAATTCTTATCTTTTCTTGCATTTCCTGGTTTAAGGACAAATTCTTAAGCAAATCTATCTATAGAGGGAAATTGCTGTAAAAGACTTATTTTGAATGCCGCTTCTAAGCATTTTTGCTGTATTCAAGTAAATGGCGACCAAAAAACAAGGAATCGTCAATTGATTTTGGATTTACGGTCTTTTTAGCGTGTCCGAATCGTCTCCACAGATAAATCTGGGGGCTTAAAAATCTGGGGATTTACAATTTTAGATTTATGGCTTTGTTGAAGCTAAGAAATCGAAATCCAAATTGCATTAAATCCAGAATAAATGCATCCGTTGTTGAAATCCCAAATCTAAAATTGCTCGACTTCACCAATATCTCTAAGTAATCCAAGCATATCCCGGCAAAATACAAGGCGCAGCGAGGTCATATAAAAAATGTTAAGCTTATCAATTAATAATTCTCAAAACTCCCAGCAGCTAAATGATGAAAAGGGCTGGAAGATTATAGAAACAAGTTTTAATCCCAAAGAATTACATCATAAAGAAACAGTTTTTAGTCTTGGTAATGGTTATTTAGGAGTGCGGGGTAGTTTCGAGGAAGGATACACCCACGAGCATTCCGGAACCATTGTGAATGGGGTTTACGATGATGTCGCTATTGCTGGAACAGAAATCGTAAATTGTCCTAATTGGTTACCTTTGACTATTAAGGTTGGTGGTGAGACTTTTCGGATGGATAGCGGTGAGATACTCGAATACAAGCGTCAATTAGACATGCGTTTGGGTATTTTAAGTCGTGATATTCGCTGGAAGTCACCGTCGGGACATACTTTTGAGTTACATTTTGAACGGTTTGTTTCTTTAGCGAGCCAGCATTTTGTCGCGATTCACTGTGAAGTTACTTCTGTGGATTACACGGGGGAAGTCGAAGTTACTGCTGGATTTGATGCTGAACCCCATACTTTAGGAATCGAGCATTGGAAGACTGTCAAAGCTGGTGGTACTGATAAAATCATTTGGCTCCACGGTAAAACTTTGCACTCAGAAATCGAATTGAGTATGGCTGCAAAGTTGGTCATAGAAAATGAAGCTGATAGCTTTGCTCGTGAATTTGAATGCAGTTCCGAACTCACAAAAAGCTTCGAGATAATACCCGGACAAACGGTTAGTGTCGAAAAGATTGTCACTATTTACACTTCCCGAGAAACATCAACTCCCGCAGAAATCGCTTTAATTGACCTGGTGGAAGCACCCAGCTACAGCACTTTATTAGCTACTCATATTGCTGCATGGGAGCGGGTATGGCTCGATAGTGATGTGATTATTGAAG
>JBCBHT010000416.1:0-4992 GCA_038525335.1 Cyanobacteria bacterium J06621_15
CAGTTATCAGTTATCAGTTATCAGTTATCAGTGAATTGAATTAAACTCATTACTCCTTACTCCTTACTCATTACTCCTTACTCATTACCCATTACCCATTACCCATTCCAAAACCCGATTCCAAGCCCACCAAGGGTCTGTATCTCCGTATTGTTGCTGGCACTTATTACTGCTTAGATAACCAACGTGACCGCCATGGGGAGTTAACATTAAATCTATGACTGGGTTTTGGTCGCTAGCTGCTTGTAGCTCTGGAATAATTTCTGGTGCAAAAAATGGGTCGTCTGCTGCATAAATTATTAAGGTTGGTTTGGCAAGGTTTGGCAGAATATGTAAAGCGCTACTTGCTTGATAGTAAGCTTCTACTGAGGGAAAACCTAGTTTTTCTATGACTAGTTCGTTATCAAATCCCCATATGCTATTTGCTCTTTCTATTGCTGCTGGGTCTAAGTTTCCTGGGTGAGTATCGTGAATTTTCCACGCTAGTTTAGTTAATGCTCTGGAAATTCTTTGTTCTAAAAATTTACCTATTGGGTAGCTAGTTAAATATTTTAAGGAGCGGTTGGAATCTAAACTGGGACAAATCACTGCACCACCAGCAATATCGCTTTCTTTTATCCCGATTTCGGAATCTTTAGTAGAATCTATAGCTGCTTTAATTCCCCATAAAGCTAATTGTCCCCCCAGTGAAAATCCTGTAAACCAGAATTTCGGGGGACATCCCATTGATAATGCTTTCGCTGCTATACGAACAAAGTCTTCTCCTTCGTATAAGCCGTCGCTGGTCAATGTAGGCGATAATTCTGCTGTTCTACCGTGGGCACGCCAATCAAACAATACTACTGCATAACCTTGAGCGTAGGCTTTACGTCCTAAAATTTTGAGAGACCATTCTTCTTCTAAATCTCCGATAATGCCGTAGGTACCCACAATCGTCCCGCGAGGATTCTCTGGAATCGCGACTAAGCCGAATATTGGTACTCCTTTGGCGACCGTAAATACTTGTTCCTGATAATTAGGTTCGGGTAGGTTGAGAACTTTTTCCCAATTCTTTTTCCCCCACAATGCTGCACCGACAGTCATTGACACGCCATTTCGTAAATACCAAGGTGGATTGTAGGTTGAAGCACACATTGTATAAGATATTCTGTCCAGTTTGTAGCTTGTTTGAGATTATTTTAATTTTAAGCTTTATGTTATATTTCAAATTTTTTTTATAATCATTAAAGCAATCTTTGTATTTTCCAAAGGTTCTTAATTTTCCTTAACGTCCAGTAACACATTTTTCATAATGCCCAGAATTCTTGTCATAGATGACGACCCAGCAATTTCCGAGTTGGTAGCCGTGAATTTAGAAATGGCTGGCTATGATGTCAGCCAAGCTGAAGACGGTATCAAGGGTCAAGCTTTAGCTCTCCAGCTACAGCCAGATTTGATTATGTTGGATTTGATGTTGCCAAAAGTTGATGGATTCACTGTCTGTCAACGCTTGCGGAGGGATGAGCGTACTGCTGATATCCCGGTTCTAATGTTAACCGCTCTGAGTCAAACTCAAGATAAAGTGGAAGGTTTTAATGCTGGTGCAGATGATTATCTCACCAAACCTTTTGAAGTTGAGGAAATGCTGGCACGGGTTAGAGCATTGCTCCGACGTACTGACCGCATACCCCAAGCAGCTAAGCACAGCGAAATCCTTAATTACGGACCATTAACTTTGGTTCCGGAGAGATTTGAGGCTATATGGTTTGCTCAAACTGTAAAGCTAACACACTTGGAATTTGAATTACTCCACTGTTTGCTGCAACGTCACGGTCAAACGGTTTCTCCTAGCGAAATACTTCGCGAAGTTTGGGGTTATGACCCAGACGATGATATTGAAACCATTCGAGTTCACGTTAGACACTTGAGAACCAAGTTAGAACCAGACCCTCGTCATCCCCGTTATATCAAAACGGTTTATGGTGCTGGGTATTGTTTGGAATTACCAAGTACTCCCCCATCTGAAACAGAACTATCTGCAACAGAAGTCGGAAGCAGTTCAAGTTAAGTTCTAACTTTTGAACAAAAATTGATGAGAATTTTCTCCCATGTCAATCCCTCGCGGTGAATAACTTGGGAAATTTTCCCTATGGAATTTCAAAATTTTGGATTTTAGATTTTAGATTTTGGATTCTTACACAGTGATGCGTTTTTCGATAGGGGATAAAATTGTTTTAGATGTCGAATTTATTTTTTTTGAAGTGTTTACAATCTATTAGTTAGAAATTGTTAATTAAATCAATTAGTTAAAAGTTGAAAATTAGAAATCACTAAATACATTACCAATTACCAATTACCTATTACCCATTACCAATTACCAATTACCTAATTGGAAAAAATTCCAAACGATATTTATACAAAGCAACTGGTTTATTAATGGCTTTAAAATAATTTGGGTCTTGAGGTGAAAGATACACTGCTGTAACTTGATTTCCTTCAATTGCAGGATTTGATGAAGATAATGCTGATAATTGTCTATATGCTGTGGTTGATTCCACTGAATTTATGTATGGACGCGAACCACCTTTGAATATTTGTTGAAATTCTTCTGTTGCAATAAACCTACCGTCGGTTGTGCTTTCTGTAGCCCGGTTTTTGACTATCGATACTAATTGGCGATCGCAAATTATTCTCTCAGTACATTCACTACGTAACAATGTAATTTGACGATTGGGAGAATCGGGGTCAACTTTAACTGCTTTAACGGTTTTTTCACCTAGAATTGCTCTGGCTAAATTTAAACCGTTGTATGCTCTGTCAGCAATGACCTCACCCCCAGCCCCTCTCCTTGTCAAGGAGAGGGGAGTTTGATTATTCACCTTATTTTCTTCTGCTTTAGTTGCTGAGGAAAGGGGTGTCTCAGAAATAATCTCACCCCCAGCCCCTCTCCTTGTCAAGGAGAGGGGTGTTTGATAATTAACTTTATTTCCTTCTTCTGTAGTTGCTGAGGAGAGGGGAGTTTTATTTCTTTCCCCTCTCCTTAATAAGGAGAGGGGTGTCCGTAAGGACGGGGTGAGGTCTTTAAGCTTTGATTGATTAACGAACCTAACCTTAAACTCAACCGGTTGATTAAGATACCGACGATTACTTTCAAAACCTGGTGTAACAATATCCGGTGCTAAAGGGGCTACTAAATCTATCAAAGTACTTTTTACTTCCCATTCTCCCTTCATCCATTCAGGATAAATCAAGTCTCCTACAGCAGGTTGTAAATCGGTTAGTTTTTCCCATTCAGGAAAGTTTTTTAATCTTTGATTCAATTCTCCAGCGTTAGCTTTATCGGTACAGAAAACTGACAAAAAAATCAAGCAAAAAATCCAAATAAGTTTCATAGCAAGGGTTTTAAAAGTATATTACGAAGTGTTAATTATTATTTGATTAATGGCTCATTCAAGCAGAAGAAATGTTGCTATTTATTCATCAAAATTAACTGTTTGATTAAAAAACTCAACATAAACATAGATTTATAGAGAGGTAATGAAATAAACAATTATAAATAAAATAATTTGGTGAATTCTCGATATAAAATAGCTCGTGTTAACAGGCATTCGAGTAAGATTGCAAAAAGATAGTAAGTGTTGATTTTAGTAATCATAAATATAAAATTTGAAATAAGTCAATCAAAGCACATTGTATATTGATGCTAAATATTACTTGATGTACAGCTTTTTATCAGTGCAAACACATACTTAAATAACATCGAGTAAAAATACACCTAAAATGATTTGCAGCTATAGAGAGTGCAAAGCTTGTAACATGCTTTTGGAAGTGATATTTCGAGGCAATAAGCACGAAAAAAGTAAGTGATATTTGGGTGCGTGCTTGAGTAAAAAAATACCTATTATTCTAAATATTTAAATCTATGAGTCTTAGTAGTTCCTTCACAGATTTTTCCCTAGCAGAATTGTTTCAACTTATCGACCAAGGGCGCAAATCGGGTTGTTTAAGTGTATGTACTTTACCAGACATTAATTCTGCACAATCTAGAGCAAAATACTTTTATATTTGGTTTAGAAGCGGACGTATTGTTGCTGCAGCTAATCGCTTGAGTGGTAAAGGATTAGTTTCTAAAATTGCTCAAAGAAATTGGGTAGAACCGCAGGTAATAGAAACTATTTATAGTAATGCATCAGCAACAACACCTTTAGGTTTACAATTCAAAACTCAAGGTGCTTTAAGTGCAGAAGAATTAAACTTATTATTTGCCAATCAACTACAACAAGTTCGCCAATTATTTGAAATTCAAAAAGGTGTATTTAAATTAGATTGCAAAGCCGTTTTACCAATGTCTGAAATGACAGGATTAAGCTTAAGAGCTTCAGAAGTAACTTTAATGGCTTTGAGAGTGCTAAAAAATTGGAAAGTTCTTGAAGATGCGCTTCCAGATGTAGAATCCGGAATCAGAAATATTAGTCAAAGTCAACCGCAAATCCGTTTGAACCCCTTTGAATGGAGAATGTGGGAATTTGCTTCTGGTGATATTTCCATAAAAGATATTGCAATTCAACTTAATCAACCAACCATCAAGATTCAGCAAACAGCTTTCCGATTAATGCTTGTAGGTTTGATAGAAGAAGTACCCCAAATTACATCAAATTGCCATGAGTACCATTATGATATGGATTTGACTTGGGTAAGCAAATATGGTTCGCGAGCAGCTAGAAAACATCGCGAATCGCAAGCACCTGCAGTCAGTAGCTCGTTGCTGCAAAATCTTGTAGGGTATTTAAGGAGTAAAGCTTAATGTCATCAGAAATTCTCCGCATTGTAGTTACAGGAGGTGTAGGAGCGGGAAAAACTACCTTTATTCGGACAATCAGTGAAATTGATGTGGTGGACACGGATAAAAGAGCTACTGATGAGCTAGCCGAATTAAAGGAAAAAACTACAGTCGCTTTAGACTTCGGAAAGCTAACGATTACACCAACTCAGTCATTACACTTGTACGGTACT
>JBCBHT010000417.1:0-4979 GCA_038525335.1 Cyanobacteria bacterium J06621_15
GAAAAGCTGATAAAAGCAAGTGATTTGATTAATTTTCTAAGTCGCAACGCTACAAAAATAATAGATTTACATCAATATTATGTATGATATATTTACTCTCTAGATACTTCCTTTGGATATAATTCCTTGGATATGCGTTGCATTTAAACTAAAAAACTAACATCTGTTGAAAACTTCCGAAGTTACTTCATAAGCAATCGTGATACAAAATTTAAATAAAAATAATTCTCATTAACTTACGAAACAGCTTACTTGTCAAGTACGTGGCTTATTTTTTTACAAAAGTTATATGTTGATTGAGACTTATGAATTGCTTTGAGCTAGCCTATAACAAGGTGCATAGTTTTAAGAGCAAAAATGCCTTACGATTTAATAGATTAATTTGGAGCTAGCTGTGAACAAATTGGACAAAAGCAAACAGATTACTACTTCTGTGTTTGATTACGAAACGTTGACCTTAGAGCAGCGGAACCTAGTCATGCAAAGAACTGGTGAAATCCAAGAGCGATTACAGCGTTCGGCTCAAGATATCTGGGAAATTGGTCAGCGACTAGCGGATGTACGCGATGAATTGAAACACGGTCAATTTGAGGCTTGGTTAAAAGCAGAATTTAACTGGAGTAGACGTACAGCATATAATTTTATCAATGTCTATGAGACTTTTGGCGAACGTGCAAATCTTGCACAACTTGATATTGCTAGTTCTGCGCTTTATCTTTTAGCTGCACCATCGACACCTGACGAATTGCGAAAAGAGTATTTGTCAAAAGCCAAGGAAGGAGAAAAAATTACCCATAAAGAGCTACTTTCGGATATCAAGCAGAAAAAGCAAAAATCAACTCCTTCTCAAGTTAAGCAAAACGATTCTACACCTAATACTGAGACTAAGCTACCTGTTGTTCCTGCTACGATACCAGAAATTATGCAGTTAGCTTCTCAAACGGTAATTGATGTTGAATCTGTAGAAGTAAAAGAACCAGAAATAAAAAAAATCTACCCCGTTACAGATATAAAAGTTGAAGCAGGTTGGTATGTCCTGGAAGGACAGCATTTGGTTTTTTGTGGAGATACCGCAAAACCCGAGTTTCATTCTCATATACCCGATGTTAGTTTGGCTGTGGCTGCTACTTCTAGTAATTGGGATCATGATTGGTTGATTGAAGTAGCAGCTACGTTGATTGTTTTAGAAGAATCAGCATTAAAGCAAAATAAATTAGAACAATTGATAAATATGTTTTCTCAACCTGGGGAAGCCATTGTTTTTCCTTGGCTACCATATCCAGAAATGATTGCGATCGCAAATAAATTTAATCGAAAAGCAATTGCGGGTGATATGTCCCAAGAACGCTGTCAGCAAGCGATTTCGGCTTCTGGTTTAGATTTTGCATCAGTTGAGTTATAGTACGCTCTTTAAATAAAATACTATTGTTTGAATTGTTTGAAATTTCATAATTTTTATAAGCATCAAAAAAATTAAATATTAGAAAATTAAACATCAAAAAATAAAATCCTCGTAGAGTGATGTTACGGCTTGACCATTGTGGATTATAAAATATAACGGAGGAAAATGCCGTAACGCACCATTTCTCCCAATCTATATAAATTTGAAAATAAAATCATAAAGTTCCTGTAAAGCTTTGAGCAACATATACATTTCATTTATTCTCTCAAAATAGTTATTGTAATTTATTTCTATTAAGCTTTGATATTTACGACCTAGAAAGGAATTTATAAATTAGCCTCGAATAATTCCCGATGCTGGTTTTAACAAAGCTTAGAGCAAGTATTTACTACCTGCTCTTATCCCAAATAAATGAGAAGTATTTTTACTAAGTTTAAAGCATATGCAAATGTTTAAATCTATAGTCGGGTTTAGCGTAATTGTCTGCTCAACTTTATTCGCAATTTCCCCTGAAGCGAAAGCTGCTGATTTTTTGATGATTCCCGATTCTCAAAGCGACCGAGTTTTACTGTTTGACCCGGTTGATGGTTCGCTGGTGAATGATAATTTTATTGATGGTACGGGTTTGTTTACTACACCTTTGAATGCGATTCAGGTAAATAAAGAAATTTGGGTTTCCGACCAAGTAGCCGATTCTATATTTAGATTTGACTTGAAGGGTAACTATAAAAGCGCAATTACGGGTGGATTAGATAATATTCGCGGGATGGAATTCGTTGACAACACAATTTACGTATCTAATTCGGGAACTGATAATAATGCTCCCGGAGAAGCGGTAGTTACCTTTGATATGAATGGAAATAACTTAGGCTCCTTCGCTACGGGAGACCCTTACGATGTACTTTCCTATAATGGGGGACTATTAGTTAACGATATTAACCGCGATTCTGACGGTGGGGAAGATATTGACCGTTATAGTTTGGATGGGAATTTCGTAAGTAATTTTCACGATTCAGATGGTGTAACAGGAATTGATTTTCCCCAGCAAATGGCAGTTAAATCAAATGGTAATCTTATCGTCGGGGGATTTTCTGCTCCCGGTGGAATTTACGAATACGACGAAAACGGAAATCAAGTCGGCTTTTTCAATGGTGATAACGGAGTTGCTTTTCGAGGAATTCGAGGAGTTTACGAATTAGCTAACGGTAACGTACTGTGGACTGGTGGAGATGGAGTTGTTTCCACAAACTTAGAAACTGGTGAATTTACAGATATTTTTACGGTAAATACCCCCGATTTATTACCGGAAGCAGATTATCGTCCTAGCGCTCGCTACATTGAAAAAGTTTCGATTTCAGATAAATCAGCTAAAGTACCGGAACCAGGAATGATTTTCGGTTCGTTGTTGTTCGGTGTATTTGGTGTGATTGGTAAATTGAAGGGAATGGGGAATAGGTAATAGGGAATTGTAGGTGGGAATCTACATTAAGGAGACGTAGCAGTGCTACGTCTCTACATTATTTTTTGGTTAGATAATTAATCTATATCTAAAGTATGTTCTTTACTGCTAAATTCGGATTTACAATAAACTTTATATACACAACACCAAAAATTTATATCTAGGAAATAAAGTAACAAAAGTAACTTAAAAATTATTAATAACCGTGCAATAATAGCCAGATATTGCAAATATTTTTAAAGCCTATTAAAAATAATTGTCATAAAACCCAAGTAAGATTATAAAACAAAACGAACTTCCTTCAGATTTTTTTCAATAAAATTTCTAGAGCTTCTTCTTTATAAATAAGTAAAGGACAATCCAAAATCAAAGAGCGAAAATCTAAAATCTAAATGACTACGAACGGACTAGAAATTGCTATAATCGGCATGGCTGGAAGATTTCCAGGTGCTAAAAACATTGATGAGTATTGGCAAAATATTCAGAATGGAATTGAGTCAATTGCTTCTTTAACAGATGAATATTTACAAGAGCAAGGTGTTGATAAGGAATCTTTGGAGCATCCCCAGTATGTAAAAGCGGGAGCGGTACTCGAAGATGTAGAATTATTCGACGCTGATTTTTTTGGATTTAGTCCGAGGGAAGCAGAGATTTTAGACCCGCAACAGCGTATATTTTTAGAATGTGCCCAAGAAGCAATAGAAACCGCAGGATATAACCCTCAGACTTATCAGGGATTAATCGGGGTTTATGGAGGAGCGGGAATGAATGGATATTTGTTTAATCTCTACAGCAATTCAAATATTCGTAATACTGTCAGTAATTATCAGTTATTTTTAGCCAGCGACAAGGACTTTTTAACAACAAGAGTATCCTATAAACTGAATTTATCGGGACCGAGCGTTGATGTACAAACAGCTTGTTCCACATCTTTAGTTGCGGTTCATATAGCTTGTCAGAGTTTATTGAGTGGTGAATGTGATATAGCTTTGGCTGGTGGGGTAGCAATTTCCAAACAGCTAGGGTATTTATATCAGGAAGGTGGTATTTATTCACCCGATGGACATTGCCGTGCTTTTGATGCTAATGCAAAAGGAACAGTTTCAGGAAGTGGTGTCGGAATTGTTGTTTTGAAAAGATTGGAAGATGCTTTAAACGATGGAGATAGTATTGATGCAGTAATTAAAGGAAGTGCGATTAATAATGATGGTGCTTTCAAAGTTAGTTATACATCTCCTTCGATTGATGCACAAGCAAAAGTAATCCGTGCTGCACAATTGATAGCGGAAGTTGAACCAGAGACTATTAGTTATATTGAAGCTCACGGTACTGGTACAGCATTGGGAGACCCGATTGAGATTGCAGCATTAACTCAAGTATTTGGAAGAGAGAAGGGAGCGGAGGGAGCAGAGGAAGCGGAGGAAGCGGAGGGAGCAGGGGGAGCAGGGGGAGCAGGGGGAGCAGGGGGAAGACAGAAAGCTTGTGGTATTGGTTCGGTGAAGACAAATATCGGACATTTAGATACTGCTGCGGGAATTGCTAGTTTAATTAAAGCAGTATTGGCTCTCAAATATAAACAAATTCCTCCCAGTTTGAATTTTGAGCAACCGAATCCGCAAATCGATTTTGACAATAGTCCTTTTTATGTGAGTAAGAGTTTATCAGCATGGGAAACCGATAAATTACCTCGTCGTGCTGGTGTTAGTTCCTTTGGGATTGGTGGGACGAATGCTCATGTGATTTTGGAAGAAAACCTCACCCCGTCCTTACGGACACCCCTCTCCTTATTAAGGAGAGGGGAAGGAGAATACCAGACATCCTTCTCCTTTACAGCAAGAGAAGAAGGAGATGAGACACCCCTCTCCTTGACAAGGAGAGGGGAAGGGGGTGAGGTTAATCCGTGTGAACTGTTATTAATTTCTGCGAAAACAGAATCAGCATTAGAAACAGCGACAAAAAATCTAGCCAGTTATTTAGAAACAAATCCCAATTTAAACTTAGCGGATGTTGCTTATACATTAAAGGTTGGTAGACAAGAATTTGAACATCGTCGCTGTTTAATTTGTCAAAACATTGAATCCGCTATTGAATTATTAAAATCACCAGATTCAGAAAAAG
>JBCBHT010000418.1:0-4942 GCA_038525335.1 Cyanobacteria bacterium J06621_15
ATATTAATGTTAGCTGGGACAGCTTCACAAAGCTTAGCAGCCAAGGGTTTTGAATCTTTACCGCAAACTGCTAGTAACCAAGGTTTGTTGGCTCAAAATTCTTATAGCTCCCAAACATTTACTAGAACTCACACTCGAACAGTCAATGGTAGAACCGAAGGGTATGAGTGCCAGTACAAGGAAGTAAATGGTGTTGTATATCGTAACGGATGCCGTCGGATATATTAACCAACAGGGGTTATTATAATGCACTTCCATCGCCCTAACAGAATCTATGTACTGGTATTAACTTTCCATTAAAAAACTTTTGATAAATGGTTATTAATGCCTTTATCAATACAAGCCTCTTTCACCTAAGTGGAAGGGGCTTTTTTCCTGAAATCCCATTTCATATTTTATTTTCTAACGCTTTGAAAAAAATCCACACATCATAATCCTATCAAAAACAATGCTGCTAAGCTTTTCAGCGATTAATATTCTTCACCGGATGAAAAGAACTGAGTAAAAGTGAATAATGTAATTTTTCCATACCTATTGATTAATAGAACATCAAAAAGGCATTGCTCAAACGTTCATTCGATAAATATATGCCTTTGTTCAAATCTGACTAAAGTTTATATAACTATCAAAGGAGAAGAAAATGAATCATAAAGTAGCTGCAATCACAACTGGTGCAATATTAATGTTAGCTGGGACAGCTTCACAAAGCTTAGCAGCCAAGGGTTTTGAATCTTTACCGCAAACTGCTAGTAACCAAGGTTTGTTGGCTCAAAATTCTTATAGCTCCCAAACATTTACTAGAACTCACACTCGAACAGTCAATGGTAGAACCGAAGGGTATGAGTGCCAGTACAAGGAAGTAAATGGTGTTGTATATCGTAACGGATGCCGTCGGATATATTAACCAACAGGGGTTATTATAATGCACTTCCATCGCCCTAACAGAATCTATGTACTGGTATTAACTTTCCATTAAAAAACTTTTGATAAATGGTTATTAATGCCTTTATCAATACAAGCCTCTTTCACCTAAGTGGAAGGGGCTTTTTTCCTGAAATCCCATTTCATATTTTATTTTCTAACGCTTTGAAAAAAATCCACACATCATAATCCTATCAAAACCAATGCTGCTAAGCTTTTCAGCGATTAATATTCTTCACCGGATGAAAAGAACTGAGTAAAAGTGAATAATGTAATTTTTCCATACCTATTGATTAATAGAACATCAAAAAGGCATTGCTCAAACGTTCATTCGATAAATATATGCCTTTGTTCAAATCTGACTAAAGTTTATATAACTATCAAAGGAGAAGAAAATGAATCATAAAGTAGCTGCAATCACAACTGGTGCAATATTAATGTTAGCTGGGACAGCTTCACAAAGCTTAGCAGCCAAGGGTTTTGAATCTTTACCGCAAACTGCTAGTAATAAACAAAGATTTTTGGATGAAAATAATAATAGCTCTTATAAAATACGCGAAGAAATTTTTTACACAACAGATAGATATAATAAACAGATAAAAATTTTATGCGAATATGAGGAAAAGAATGAAAAAGTAGTGAGTGAAAGATGCTACCGGATATCATAATCAAAAAACTTATCAAAATTCACTTCATGACCCTAATATAATCTAGATATTAGTATTAAACAATATTAAAGTACCAATTAAATAATTCACGATAAATAGTGATTAATACATGTATTATAAAGAGATACAAGCCTCTCCCACCTAAGTAGGAGAGGATTTCAAAAATAAACAATTCAAGCTATTTTTAGGACTTTACGTAAAACTAACTGGTCTTCTATTTTAACTTTCAGACGACCATTTTCTATATCCCGAATCCAGCTTTGACTTTTTCCCATTAATTTTGCTAATTCCCTTTGAGAAATACTCAAGTTTTTTCTTGCTAAACGTATTTGCTCACCAAGTAAACCACCTGCTGTTTTAATATTTCTTCTCTTGTTAGTGCTGTTAGTTCTCTGCTGCTTTTTCCTTGCTTTGAGGTTCGGTTGGTCCCATTGTGGTGACATTTCAAATGCTAAAATTCTGGCATTCATTAACATTTTCCATTTACCACGGGGACTGACATCGGTTAACCTTCTCCCCTCATCACCGTCGTTAATCCAAAATTCTATCGCTTCATCCGGGTCTTCGGGAATATCTGCTAATTTCGACCACAACGGTTGAATTGCTTCTGGATAGGTAACAGGGTCGAAAATGGGTTTCATTCCATGATGAGACAAAGTTTCTAAATCACTCTCATAAGTCCGGAGCAGTCGCTTTCGCTCTTCTCTTTTTCTATGAGCAATAGCAACTTTGCGCTCTCCATAAGCAACACGCATCAGTGTAGGTATAGTAATCCTTTGCTGCTTACCCATTTTGGCTTTGAACATTAACCACATCATCAGTCTCGCTGCACCTTCATGCTGCTGCCAAATACTCATCACCGTAGTCAGCAAAGATTTAGGTAAATTACCATATTGATAAAAAGCTGTTCGCTCTAACATCGCTTCTTTATTTAAGAAATACTTAGCCCAAGCACCAGCTTGAACTCTAAATGTTAAACCAATCAGGTATTTACACCCTAATTCATCATGCTGGAAATGATGCTGAATCCCAAGCAAATCCCAAAGCTTAGTTTTTTCTAAGGAAATTGGTTTGATACGTCCTTGCTGAGGTAAATCAATAGAAAGCATTAACGAACTTGCTTGTAAAACCAAACTTTTCATCAAAGCCAATTTTGTAGTTTTGTTCAAGTCTTTGCGCTTTTCTAATCCTAAGTATTTCTCTATTTGCTTATCATCTATAACAAATTCTTCTTCCCAAGATTTTTCAGAAAAAGTTGCATAAGCTGCAAAAATAAGATGGATGCAAGCAGCACGAATATCAAGCGCTTCTACTGCTTCGGAATCTTTTGCTAGTTCATATCCTTCAACAGAAGAATTGATATGAAAAGCAATTTTACCTTTCCCTTGATTTATTTGTTTACTGTAACAAATCTCGTTATTCTCATCATTTACCCAAGGTAAAGATGTTCTTTGAGATAACACATTACAAGCTTCCCATACCGGAATACCCGATGCAAATGGATTACTTTTACCATTAAAAAATAAATCCGAACTAGTTAATTCTCTATCGTCAATTTTGCACCTTCCTTTTTTTACTTGTAATGGCATCGGGGACTTACTCGGACAGGCAGATGCACATTGAGGTTCGGAATAATAACCCTCACAATTGTTACATAAATGGGGGTCAATCCAATATTCACCATTATCGATTTTGATAGCACCCGTTGGACACTGGAAACGACATTTATCGCATCCAGCACAACTGTTGTTTGAAATTGTATAAGGCATAAGGCTATTTGCCACTTCACTTCTTGCGTTGTTTGGCTCAAGTCCAACCTAGATGTGTTTTTCTCATAAATTTATTCACCACACTTTACGACAAGAAAAAGTTTACTTATCGCAGTTTATGAGTTACATCTATATATGTACTTCCGATTTTTTTATGGAAGTTAATTTAAAGTATTAACCCGAGCCTGTACTTCACACTTCATTATTTATAGTTTTCATAAAGTTATTAAAGTTTTTTGTTCGCAATGAGCTATGAACAGTTTTTTATGATATTCAGGCATGTTTATCGAGAAAGCTTTAGGTATAAGCTTGACTCAACAACTAAAAATGTTCTGTCAGAACAAGTTTAATATTAATGAATTTGACGCAAGATTTAATTAATTTATTTTGCGTCTATTTATTATCTTAACATATGCTTCATGAAAATTTCATAATTGATTTACTTTTGATTTTTTAAATTTTTAAGTATTTTATACTAATTATTAAAGGCATACTGTTAATATACTTTTTCTAACATATTGAGTATTAAATAAAACCTTAAAGCTATATTAGAAGCAAATCTGTTGCTACTACTCATATGGAGTTCGCATTGAACAAAACAATCAAACAAATTACAGTTAAACGAACAAATGAAAAATATTAAATGGTATAGTCTCGGGAAAACATAAATAATCAAAAGTTACTATTAATTATTTAAAGTTATGATTGATAAACTTAACTTTTAATTCATAATCTAGCCAGCTTAATTAAGCTATTGTGTAATTAATCGTGGAAAGTTTTAACTACAAAGCTGATTCCATCTGAAATTTATTGGAATAGATGTATGTAAATTCATGTTGAATGAATGTGTCTTCAACTTATTGCACAACATTTGAATTGCTGTAATGTAATAAGTTTGTGTAATGAGTATTATTGACTGTCAAAAACAAAGCATTTATTCATGTGCATTAACTTATTCAAGTAAAGAGTATTTTTTATGCTGTTTTTTTCAAAAGAGAAAAGCAGTTAACCACACATCTTTCAATCTTTACACACCAATAAATCAATAGTAAAGCTTGATTGCAGTTAACAAATACATAAGTTTTTAAGTTGTAAAACATATTGAAAGCGTAGCAAAATAGACTTAAAACTTACGTATATTGTTTTAAATTGGTGTCGCAAAGTAAATTGCTTCTAATATTCTCTTTAGAATTCACTACTTACCTAACCACCTAAAGAGATTAATTGAGAAGGGCTATTTTCCCACATAAACGGAAAGTTTGGGACGTAGATTTTCTTCCAACTTTTCAGTATTACACGAAATCTTATACAAAGAGTGCAGCTATGCAACAAATTCCTGCTTCATTATTAACCTTGGTTGCTGGGGCTTTGGCGACAATTATAGGTTTATGGGTCAGTCAAACCCATCATCTATTACCAGTACAAGCATCCGAACAAGCACCCTTGGTTGACGGATTCTTTAATCTGATGCTCGCAATTGGAATTGCTCTGTTTCTGCTAGTAGAAGGAACCATCCTATTGTTTGCGATACAATTTCGCAAACCTAAAGATGATGATACAGATGGAACACCAATTGAGGGAAAC
>JBCBHT010000419.1:0-4904 GCA_038525335.1 Cyanobacteria bacterium J06621_15
CCCGAGTTGGGTTGCGTTTCACTTAACCCAACCTACGGAGCGACTTATTAACCCATCAAAATTAATGTGGCAGAGTAGTAGTGGTTAGTCCCATTAGTTTTGATGGGTGAATAAAAAAATAATTTTTTCTACCCCCTCTCCCCCATCTTCCCCCTCTCCCCCCTCCCTAACCTAACCCATCAATTTTAATGGGACAGACTAGTAGTGGTCTGTCCCATTAATCTTAATGGGTTTTTTATTCATCCAACTCATAAATTTTCCTGCCAATATTCACTTTCTAACTAGAGAGTCTATCAATTTTAGATTTTTTAATTTAAGTTTTAATTTAAGATTTATGCTTGTTCTAAGTTAACTGTCCGGTTTCTCACTAAAAGCTGATAAAAGCTAAATCCATTGCTGTGCTGTATTTTTTTCATCTAGCCAATTTTCTGTATTTGCAACCACTTTCATTAATTTTATTTGACAACGAATAATTAGCGACCCTTTTGATTTACCATAAATAAATGTAGCGCCTTCTACACCACCATGAGCGATTCTCACGTTGATGCTGCCCAATTTCGCAGTCAACTAATCGAGGAATTTCATCTTCTACCACCGTTAGAAGAGAAAATTATCCAATTTTTTTCGGTAATTTACGAACCAATTAACCGAACTTCGTTCTTGGAATGTTTGAATTATATCGGCGCACGGGATAGTAATGATAAACCTTTTACTAGCTCTAAACTAAAACCCTACATTGAAAACTTGTTAGCAGCAGGGTTACTAATTCAGGAACGAGGAAAAGCACCCCAGTGTCATCCATTATTAACAGAAGTTGCTACTCGTTCGGCAATCAAATCTGGGTGTTTTGCAACGATGGCAGAAGCTGTAGAGGAAAAATTACCGATTCGTTCATACTATACAGAAGGACCAAAGATTTTTCAAAATCTAACTCAACTATTACGAGAAGTTCGTCTGGGAATATATAAACAAGATATTCAATTTATTTACAAGCAGTTAGAAGATTATCATCGATACGGTTATCACGAAGAAAAAATAACCATTACAGATATCTTTGAGGAAGTATGTAACAATCCCTTCGATGCAGATTGGTGTCGCACTTTATCCCTATCGCTTTATCAAAATATTTTATCCTGCATTCTGATAAATTCAATTCTAAGATTATCTCCCGCGACCGAAGCTTTTGCTGTGTTGGAACAAGGATGTTCTGAACTCGGAGAACATTCTTCTGATTATTTACAAGTAATTTTAGCAGAACAGTTTTTATTAAGGGGTTGTCTGCAAGAAACGCACCAGTGTTTATCACGTATTTCTGACAATTATCAAAGTAATGTTGCTGTTTTATGGGGTTGGTTTTACTTCTTAAAAGGAGATAATGAAGAAGCTATTAATTATTACACCATAGGGCTGAAAAATCTAAAAAAAGCAAAGAATAAAAAGAAAATATATTTTAATACTATAGGCGGCTTATTTTTTATTCTGGCATTATTAAAAGATGGTTCGTTTAATCGATTCCAAGAAGCAGAAAATTATTGTAGTTTAATCTCCCGTCAATCAAACCATTCATTGAGTTCTACTTACACCCAGTTGAAAACATTATTACAAGTTCAACAGGGTGATATTGCCCAAAAAGAGTTTATTCTCTGTAATGATATTCCGATTTTAGAACAACAAAATAGTTTAGAAACGATTATTAGCGCTCTGTGTTTATACTGGGTAGATGCAACTGAAGCCAAGAAATATTTACCTCGAATATTAGAACCAATTTTAACTCAAGCAGTAGCATCTGAATATCACTGGTTAGCAATGGAAACCGCAGAGCTTTTGTCCCGACTCAAACCCCACAGTAGCTATGGAACCCAAGCGGAAATATTACGGGAAGATACCGGTATTGAAAGTATTGTAGATTTGATTCATCCCCAAGAGCCTTGGGAATTGTGTTTAAATGCTTTGGTAAATATTCACAAGCAACCGCAAGAAGCACCGAAAGCTGTTTCAGAAATGCGATTGGCATGGTTTATCACTTTTTCTCGTAGTGGTGAATGTACATTAAAACCCCGCGAGCAGAAGGTTAATGCTAAAGGTGTTTGGAGTAAAGGTCGTGTTATCGCTTTAAGACGTTTACAAGACAATCTGGGCGAGTATGATTATCTCACGACTCAGGATATTAAAGTATGTAGCTGCATCGAAACTTTTATTTCTTATAATCAAAGTTTTAATGGCAGAAAGGAGTATACTTTCAACGAAAAAGCGATTGCTGTTTTAATTGGACATCCCTTGGTTTTCTGGGAAGATTCTCCCACCACAAGAGTAGAAATTGTTAAGGGAGAACCAGAATTAATTGTTAAGAAGGGTAAAGCAGGTCGTTTAATTTTAAAATTTTTCCCTGAGATTGAAGATACCAGCGATGTACTTGCGGTTAAAGAAACCCCTACCAGAATCAAGGTAATTGAAGTTAACAGCGAACACCGAAGGATTGCCAATATTATTGGTGCAAAAAACCGATTGGAAGTACCAGATACCGCTCAAGAAAAGGTATTGGCTGCCATTAATACCGTATCAGCAATGGTTACGGTTCATTCGGATATTGGTGGTGGTTTAGAAAATGCTGAGGAAGTACCAGCAGAAACTACACCATATATTCATTTATTACCTGCTGGTGCAGGATTAAAAGCAGCGATATTATCTTGTCCCTTTGCTGATGGTGGTTATTATTATCCGACCGGAAAAGGAGGTGCAACGGTAATTGCAGAAATTGGTGGAAAACGGTTGCAGACTACACGCAATCTGAAGCAAGAAAAGCAATTAAAAAAGGATATAATTGCCGCTTGTCCGACTTTAACTAATTATCAACCACAGGATGGAGAATGGTTAATAGAAGAGGTGGAAGATTGTTTAGAATTGCTGTTGGAACTCCAAGAATTGGGAGATAAAGTAATCATAGAATGGCCAGAAGGAGAAAAGTTTCGAGTTAGTCATAATGCTGATTTAGGTGATTTTAAATTAAAAATTAATCGTCAGCGAGATTGGTTTGCTGTTGATGGTAATTTGAATTTAGATGAAAATCTGGTGCTGGATATGCAGCAATTATTAGAGTTATTGCAGCAAAGTTCCAGTCGTTTTGTTCGTCTTAAAGATGGTCAATTTTTAGCTTTGACAAATGAATTTCGGCAGCGTTTGGATGAATTACAAGCATTTACTCAAAGAAATGGCAAGGGAATGGGTTTTCATCCTACTTCTATATTAGCTGTAGAAGATTTAGTTGATGGTGTAGGGGAATTACAAGCTGATAAACATTGGAGAGCAAATATTCAACGTCTCCAAGAAATGAAGAATTTAAAATCAGAAATTCCTTCCACTTTGCAAGCAGAATTAAGAGATTATCAAATAGAAGGTTTTAACTGGTTATCCCGTTTAGCATATTGGGGAGTAGGAGCTTGTTTAGCCGACCAAATGGGTTTAGGAAAAACCTTACAAGCATTAGCTGTAATTCTACAACGCGCACCCCAAGGAGCAACTTTGATTATTGCTCCGACTTCGGTATGTATGAATTGGATAAGTGAAGCGCAGAAATTTGCACCAACTTTAAATATCATTCAATTTGGTAGCGGGAATCGTCAAAAACTGTTAGACGAATTGCAACCATTTGATATGCTCGTATGCAGCTATGGTTTGTTACAGCAAGAAGAAGTGGCTCAAATGCTATCTGGGGTAGAATGGCAAACTATAGTCTTGGATGAAGCTCAAGCAATCAAAAATATTGCCACCAAACGCTCTCAAGCAGCAATGAATCTGCAATCGGAATTTAAACTGATTACTACCGGGACTCCTGTTGAAAATCATTTGGGTGAGTTGTGGAATTTATTTCGGTTTATTAATCCTGGATTATTGGGTTCAAAAGAAAATTTCAATCAAAGTTTTGCAGTTCCAATTGAGAAATTTCAAGATAAACAAGCACGTCAGAGATTGAAAAAGTTAATTCAACCTTTCCTATTAAGACGTACCAAAACGCAAGTATTATCAGAATTACCTTCCCGCACCGAAATTACCTTACATGTAGAATTGAGTCAGGAAGAAATGGCAATGTACGAAGCATTGCGTCAACAAGCCATTACTAAATTAGCAGATAGTGATGCGACTGCGGGACACAAACACCTGCAAGTATTGGCAGAAATTATGAAATTGCGTCGTGCTTGCTGTCATTCTCAATTAGTCATGCCAGAAGCTCCACTCCCCAGTTCTAAATTACAGCTATTTGGTGAAGTGCTGACTGGATTATTGGAAAATCGTCACAAAGCTTTGGTATTTAGTCAATTCGTAGACCATTTAAATATTATCCGTAATTACCTGGATGAGCAGAGTATTAAATATCAATATTTAGATGGCAGTACTCCGACAAAAGAAAGGAAGAAACGGGTAGATGCATTTCAAGCAGGGGAGGGAGATGTATTCTTGATTAGTTTAAAAGCAGGAGGTACCGGTTTAAATCTAACTGCTGCCGATTACGTGATTCACATGGACCCCTGGTGGAATCCAGCAGTAGAAGACCAAGCTTCAGACCGCGCCCATCGCATCGGACAGCAGCGTCCCGTGACAATTTACCGTTTAGTTACAAAGGACACTATTGAAGATAAAATTGTGGATTTACATCGTCATAAACGAGATTTAGCAGATAGTTTGCTAGAAGGTGCTGATATGAGCGGTAAGATATCTACGACTGAATTATTACAATTGATTCAACAAAGATAGTTGTAAAAAGTTTGATTTTCTAAGCTTTTCAGCTACTTTTAACTGTTCCGATAGCGGAATAGAAGTTAATAAGTGGGTGTGCAAAATTAATTGTGTCATTGCGAGCGACAGCGTTAGCGGAGCGTGTCCGATAGGACATAGCAATCTCAAAGTGT
>JBCBHT010000420.1:0-4876 GCA_038525335.1 Cyanobacteria bacterium J06621_15
ATCAAGGATAGTTTTTTGTTAGATAATGGTTCTAGTGGGTTCTCGTTTGACTTCACCGGAGAAAACAATAATCTGACCATTAACGATTCAGAAATCTTTCGTAATACTGAAGATGGGATTGAAATTCTTTCCGATAACAATACTGTTGGACTATTTGGTGTGGATATTTATGATAATGGTGAATGGGGATTAGAAGTTGCTGGTGATGAAAATTCAATTACTATCGGAAACAGCACTTTTGAGGAAAATGTTGGTGGAGCAATTGTGATTGATGGTGATAATAATGTTTTAGAAATACTCAGCGGTACAAATTTGACTGCTGAAAATATTGTTGATAATGGAAATAACAATTCTATTACCTTTGCTTGATTAAGCAGAGGATAAAAATTTACTGATTAAAAAACCTGGTTTTTCAAAAAACCGGGTTTCTTGTAATATCTAATTATAATTATTAAATTGCTGTTTATTTTTTCCTATTATATCAATGAAAAATCGTACTTCATACAGTATAAAATCTGGAGATACTTTAAGTGGAATTGCACAACGTTATTTAGGAAATGCTAATCGGTGGCAAGAAATAACTAAAGATTCTGGTGAATGTTTTACCGAAAATGAAGCGCGACGTTTACAAATTGGTCAAGTTGTTTATTTACCATCAGAAAAGAGTAATATTCAATCTGATTCCAATCACAAAAATAAAAAAATTAGCGACAATGGTTTAAAATTTATTGCCGACCATGAAGGAATGATTTTACATTTATATAATGACCCAGCTAATCATGCAACAATCGGTGTCGGTCATTTAGTACATCACGGACCAATAAATGGTTCTGAACCAGAAGAATTCAAACGTGGAATTACCAAAGAAAGAGCAATGGAAATTTTGCGCTCTGATGTAATTACAGCCGAAAATACAGTTAATAAATTAGTGAAAGTACCATTAAACCAAAATCAATTTGATGCACTTGTAAGTTTTGTATTTAATATTGGAGAAACGCAATTTGCATCTTCTACATTATTAACTAAATTAAACCAAGGAGATTACAATTGCGTACCCAGTGAATTAAATCGTTGGGTTCATGGTAGTGGGAAAAAATTACCTGGTTTAATTAATCGTCGTCGGGATGAAGGAAATTTGTTTGGGAGGGGGTAGAGGGGGAAGAGAGTAATAATTATCAATTATCAATTACCAATTACCAATTACTTATTTATGTCTAATTTATATCAAAATAATCCTTTGATTGGAACTTGGAAGTTAATTTCAATCAAAGCTATATTTCCTGATGGAACTATTGATGATGAAGCATTTGGAATTAATCCTCTTGGCTATATTAACTATACCGTTGAAGGTAAAATGATGGTGATTTTTTCTAAAAGCGAACGTCCATTTTTAAGCGGTAATTCAGCTTCACCTCTTACTAATGCAATTCATTCGGTACCAATTGAAGAACGAGCAGAAGCATTTTCTACTTTCAATTCATACGCTGGAAGTTATACCCTTGATGGTGATAAAGTTATTCATCATGTAGAAATTGCATCGATTCCCAATCGTATAGGAAAAAGTTTAACAAGGATTTTTACAATCAATGAAAATCGAGTGACTTTGAAAACTCCACCGAGTAGAAGTGATGATACACCCAAAATTTTTGAATTGACTTGGGAAAGATTAGAATAGATATAAAATAAATAAAAAAGCCGCAAAACTCAATGTTTCACGACTTTTAGTTTTAATGTGAGGAGCTTAACTTTAAATACAATTATAACCAGCAAATTGCTGGGTAAAACATGACGTTTCATTTTTTGAAACAAGACTTTGCATTAGATAATTGTCTATTATAAGCACCAAAACTATATATTATATTGTTAGCTAATTATAGATAAAAAAAAGAAACCGTGGGATATTTTCAGGGAGGTCCACGGCTTATAATATGGTGTAAGGAGACTTGCTTATTTGATATATATTTTACAATTCTCAAGCAAGATTAGTTCTCTGGTAACAGTTTTGGTAACGACGAATAAAAAAGTTCGTAGTTGCGCTTTAGCGCCAACATGTGGTATTTTCAGGCGAAAATGGTGCAATTACAAACCTTGATTACCCACCAAAACCTCTGGAAAGGAATTAGTGTTCGACCACAAAAGTTATGAGGGGTAACTAAGCTTTAGTTGTAACATTTTAACCTTTTGATGCCGCATATTTGGCGCTGTAAGCGAAGCTTTCTCGTAGAGTAGCGCAACTACGAACGATATTACCAATTACAGCAAAGCACCTCCACAACTAGAACCGCTACCAGCAGTACAACCGTAACAGTAGCTAGCAGTCTGTACTTCTTCAATCAAATTTAAATTACCAGCTTCGAGCAATTTCGCGACTGTAATACTTTCTCCGTCACGAGTTTTCGCTGGTATGTTCATCACCTGGTTAAAGTCACAGTCATAAACGTTACCGAGATAATCTATCGATAGTTCATCACGACACATGAGATTTTCAACGGTAACTGGATTAAAATTCGATTCGAGAAAATGTAAATAGGGTTTATATAGTTTGGTTCTTTCTAAATGAAACTTGGTTCTACCAACTGGTAAGTTAGTAATTGCAAATAAGTTATTAAATACAATATCAAACTTGTCTTGCAAAAACTTTTTATAGTCCTGTTCTAACTTTACTTGATTAGGAGTTAAAGCAAAATTTCCGTTTGTAGGTAATTGCGGATTATAAACTAAATCCAAAATTAAATCTGATTGTTTTCCATAACCTAACTGATTTAACCACTGTAAAGCTTTTACCGAAGCATCAAAAACACCATCACCGCGCATTTTATCAACATTATCTGCTAGATAACAGGGTAAAGAAGCAACAACCCTTATTTTGTGTTTAACAAAATATTCTGGAATATCACCAAATCCCTCTTCAAAATAAATAGTTAAATTAGAGCGAACAATTACCTGCTTATTATTTTTTCTTGCAGCTTCTACTAATGGCTTAAAACCATAATTCATTTCCGGAGCACCACCAGTTAAGTCTACAATTTTAGTTTGAGGAAATCTATTAATTAATTCAATTAATTGCTGACAAATCTCTGGAGATAATTCTTCAGTTCTTTTCGGTCCTGCATCAACGTGACAATGACTGCAAGCAAGATTACAACGTTTACCTAAATTGATTTGTAAAACGTTTATTTTTTGCTTAGTTAAAGTCGAATTTAGTTTACGATTAAAAGGTGTTATTGTAGTTTGAATCATTTCTAAAAAAGTTAGGAGTTAGGAGTTATGAGTTATGAGTAAAGAGCTAAGAGTTGATGATTGGTAATTGGTAATTGGTAATTGGTAATTGTTAGTTTATGAAAAATAAGGGAGCAAGATGCTCCCACTACAAATACTTTTATAACTGTTAACTGCTCGCTGTCCACTGTTTACTGTTCACTGTTAACAGCATCCACCGCCGTCATAATACCAGGTTGAATCGGTAACAATTACTTTTTCTGGTAATGTTGCGGCTAAATTTCTGGCAGTTTTATCGCATACTGCTGCTGGAATTCCTCGCTGCAAAATGTGACCTTTATTATCATCAAAAAATGGTTCAGAACCTGCATAAATTGCTGTTTTACCAGTGAATACACAAGCTCCGTCTTCTGCAATCGGTACTTTGAAAGCTACTGAATCAAGGCTTTCTAAAAGTAAATTTTCTGATAAATTATAAGTTGTCGCTTCTAACAATCTGTAAGGACGACGAGCGCGAATTTCAACTTGTCCAAAACCAACATTTATTATTCTTTGAACGTACTCATCATAAGTCAATGCACCTGATAAACACATTGCTCTCAATCGTTCATCTTTTTTCAAATGTTCTGGTATTGAACGGGTTGCAATTGGGTCGCTCATTTGCAATCTTCCACCGGGTTTTAATACTCGATATGCTTCTTTTAATGCACGAGTTAAATCTGCGGGTTCAAAAATATTAAATAAACAATTCTGAGCGACAATATCCACTGAGTTATCGGCAACTGGTATATTAAAAGCATCACCCTCGCGAACTTCTACGAAGCTGGTATCAAACCAAGGATTATCTTTGACTGCTGCTTCCAAATTATCCTTAGCAGCTTGACGCATATCTGCAACTGGGTCTACTGCAATCACAGCACCCGGACGACGGGAAAAATAAGCAAATTGTAAAGCTTCTAAACCACCACCAACACCTATGTACAATACCGTGGGTTCGTTACTAAGTTCGTTAGCGTGAACTGTTGTTCCACAACCGTAGTTCATCTCCTGCATTTTTAGAGGAATATTCAACCCTGGTAATTGCATGGGAGTGCTTTGTACGCAACAAAGTCCAATTTCGGGGGTTTGAGCTACATCGCTATAAAATTTGGCTGCTGTTTCTAAATAAGTCATGCGATTTTATCTTTTGACAACGGATGTTTTTGTGCAGGGATTGGATTGTACAAATAGCAGTTTTAATAACTCTCAGTTCGACGAATGCTAAGTGAAAGTAAATTAAGCTTTAAGCTGAAAAATGAAAAAAGCGGTGGTAGGTAAAAACCCACCCCACTGTAGATTCTACAAGGCTGACAAAAATCTGGTTGCAGATTTAATGTTTTCTACATTTATTTAAATACGTATGGCTCTGTGCTAGATGAGTTTTTGCTGAGAAGATGCTTGGATGATGATAAATTTTAGAAAATGGGGAATTGGGACTGGGGATGGGGAATAGTTGGTAGTAGAGAAAAATATTAAAATTGAAAAACACTAACCATTTCTCCTAACCCAATTAAAAATTATGCTTAAAACAGTTGAAGGTATATATCAAGATGGTCAAATTCAAATTACCGATTTACCTCAGAATTTAACTGAGAGTACCCGAGTTCTTGAAAATTTT
>JBCBHT010000421.1:0-4865 GCA_038525335.1 Cyanobacteria bacterium J06621_15
AAATTGCGCTGTTATGTCGTGATAGATTTAAAAAATGAAGAATTCAAACCTGAATTTTCAGGAAAGAAGAGTTTTTATGTTTCAGCAGTAGATGATTTATTACGTCATCCTGATGATAAACCAACCATTGGAATCATTTTATGTAAGTCGAAAAATCGGACAATTGTCGAATATGGTTTGCGAGATATGAATAAACCGATTGGGGTATCTACTTATCAGTTAAGAGATGGTTTACCGGAACAGTTGAAAGATAATTTACCGACAGTTAAGGAGTTGGAAGCGGAGTTGGATAATTTGGATTTGGATATTGATTGATTTAGATAAAAAACAGCATCTTAAAATCATGATTTTTGAGCATCGCGTAATTGTTGTATATTTTCACGAATGGTATTAGTATTGGGATGATTTATTCCCAATTTATTCTCAAAAATTGACAAAGCTTCCTGATAAAGCGGTTTTGCTTCTTGGTAGCGTTCCTGTGAATAGTAAAATACAGCTAGATTATTCAAACTTAGTGCAATATCGGGATGTTCTTTGTTTAGCAGTCTTCTTTTCATTTGCAAAGCTTGCTTATAAAAATATTCCGCTTTTTGATAATTTTTCATAGAATCGTAAAGTCCCGCTAAATTATTTAAAATAGTTGCAACATATAGGTTTTCTTCACCAAAGATTTTTTTTCTCATTTTCAAAGCTCTTTTATAAAGGGATTCTGCTTCCTTATACCGTCCTTGTAATTTGTAAACAAAAGCCAGATTATTCAAAATAGTCGCAATTTGAGGATGTTCTTTACCAAGTATTTTCGTTCTGATTTGTAAAGTTTTTTCATAAAGAGGTTCTGCTTCTTTGTATCTTTCCTGTATCTCATAAAGTCCTCCCAGATTATTTAAACTATTGGCAACGTAGAGGTGTTCTTCTCCAAATAGTTTTGTTCTCATTTGTAAAGCTTGTTTATAAAGAGGTTCTGCTTCTTCATATCGTCCCTGTAATTTGTAAAAATAAGCCAGATTATTTAAACTAGTTGCAACGTTAGGATGTTCTTCCCCAAAACGCTCTCTGCTAGTTACTAAACATTGCTCATACCAAAGTATTGCTTGTTGATAATTACCCTGTCCTTGGTAAAAATAAACTAAGCTAACGAATGGGAATATAAAATATTCATCATTTAAATAATCTTTTAGATTAATTACAGTTTCTATAATATGAGGGATTACTGGAGTAATTTCTATAATTTCTGATTGATTAGGGATTTGAGGAATTTTTGTTCCAACTCCAGCCATTAACATACAAAATCCACGCTTCATAACCTCAACATAAGGTAATTCTTCCTGCTTACCTATCAAAAATTCTCTTATCAACTGATGTAATTGATAAGTATTTTTTCCTTTATCCTCAAGCAAACTGTAGTTAACTAACAAATCATCTCTGATATCTTCCAAATCTTCTTTATCTTCCTCCGGTATACACTGCTCAACTAATTCCCAAGGAATCGGAGCTAAAGCAAAAATACTCAACAAACAAGCTAGTTCTTGCGCTTTCTCATTCAATTCTTGCCAACTTAATTCAAAAGCAGCTTTAACTCCCAATTGTGCTGTCATGTCCCCCGATGCTTTTCTCAGAGAACGATGTTCTAAAGCCAATCTTTGACGCATTTCCACCAAAGATAAATTTGGTTTTCGCTGTAAATACCTTGCTACCAATTCCAAACCTAAAGGTAAATATCCCAAGTCAGCACAAAGTTTTTTCGCTTCTTCCTTTTCTCTATCAATTCTTTCTTCCTTAACAAAAGATTTTAATAATTCTAAAGCATATTCTTCATCTAATACTTCTAGAATTACTCTTTTAAATGATTGTCCCAACCACTGCTGTCTGGTAGTTACTAAAATTTTAAATCGTTCTTCGTTAGGAGGTAAATAATCTTTTATCTGTTCGTATTTTTCAACATCATCAAACACTACTAATACATCACCAGCGAGCCAATTTCGCCAGCAATATTTAACCTTGTTTAGTAAATCAAAATCATCTGGTGGTTGTAAACCAATTTCTCTAGCAAAGTTAACAATTTGAATTCCGACATCTTCATCCCGTACTCGAAACCAACAAACTCCACCAGGATATGTACCTTCTTTCCAATGGCGATCGCCATATTGCAATGCTAGTTCTGTCTTACCGATACCACCCATACCGGTAACAGCCGAAATCGCTACCCGTTCGTTTTCTTGTAACTGTTGATGTAGTTTTTCTAAAGCTTTTTCTCGTCCGACAAATTTAATTACACCACTACGGGGGAGGTTTTGAGGAATTGATTTTGGGGAGGTATCTATTGAAGGAAGAGCAAATAACTGTCCCCCTTGATTATCCTCCCAGCGCAAATACAACACCGGACGATACCATTGATTACCTTCGACACCCATCGCTTCCCTTCCCTGACTTATAGCTACGGCAAGGGAATTCTTTTGTCCCAAGGAACGATAGAATTGTTTTGCGAATTCAGTAGCAGCATCAACGTTAATGGAATATTGCATTGCTACCACAGCAGGAATGCGATGATTAATCAAATTTTGAGCGCTACCGTTAAATACTGATTCCCCATTCAAAGCCATTGCTGACTGACAAGCACTTAACACCACCAAAGCAATACCACCGAATTTTTGATTACCATCAGCAAAATCAGAGATTTGCAGTAATGCTCCTAATTCCCTAGCGCTAACATAATCTGGTTTATCGTCTTCACCTTCAAAAGCTAAATAACCACAAGCTTCCGGTAATTCTGTATTACACTTACTGCAATAAGTCGCAGAAATTGATTTAACTATAGCGCTACAGTTTTTATTCTTGCATCGTTTAGCAAAGATTCCATGTCCATCAAAATGAATTACATGAGGAGCATCTTTTCCTTGATGTTCGGTCAAATATTTTCTTAATTCATCAATTGTGGGATAATCTAATTCATCAAGGTGGATATCCCCTGCCTTATTTGCAGTTTCCAATCCTTTATAAATTGCCTGCTGTTCCTTTTTAGAAAGTTTTTGCAGTCCTAATTCTTTATCGAAAGCAGCAGAAGATATCAGTAAAACATTTAGCTTCTCAACAGGTGGTAAGTTAGGAGGGAATTTATAATGAGCAATGTAGCGAGAGAAAGTTACTTGATGATGCAGTAAAAAATCTTGTCCGTCGTGTATTAATTCCCAAGGATAATCAGCCAACCTGGAAAGCTGACCCAAATCATCTTCAAATCTTAGTTGAAGATGTAATTGAGTATTTTTAATTTGAGCAAGTTGTAAAGCAGCTTTAAAAGCATTTTCAACCTTACCAGATGGAAATAAAGAACGATATAAAGCTTGACCAATATTAACTAAATAATTGCTATCAAAGCTTTTACCATCTTGAGCGATAATACCAACATCTCTCATCCAATCTTTCTCTTTGTTGGAAAAATATTGAGAATTAAAATCTTTAATTTCCAAACTTCTGAGCAAAGTGATTCTGAAGTCGTTTTCACCATCAAAAAACGGTAATGAAGAATCAGTTTCTCCAAACTGAGTGACAATTGCTTTAAATCTTTTGTCGTTTATAGGAGACAGGTATAGCTCAAATATTTCCATCAAACTGCTTTATTAATACTGTTGGTGAAGATGAATTAAAATCCGGGTTGTTCGTTTCCTTTCATTCCACCTTCGATACTTGTCTCCAATAATTCATTCCAACGTTCCGGATATTTCTTTTTATATATTGCTAGCATTTGCTCTTTACTTAACAACGGTGAAAGAGCTACTTTAACCTTTTGAACATCATCTTGACTATTTCCTCCACCCAATTCCAGAACATATAATTTAATTCCTGCTTTTCCCTCATTCTTCACTGTCACTTGTAATTCTAATTCCACAGAATCGACACTAAGTAAAGGAATATCATTTT
The DNA here is from genome assembly GCA_038525335.1 of Cyanobacteria bacterium J06621_15. Classification (GTDB taxonomy): domain Bacteria; phylum Cyanobacteriota; class Cyanobacteriia; order Cyanobacteriales; family Nostocaceae; genus Rivularia. Next base: position 3,916 of record JBCBHT010000421.1, read on the forward strand.
CGTTTTCCGGTAAAGTTGTTAGCAGTTCTTGTTTAACCTGTTGTATTAATTCTGAAAGTCCAATCAGGTTTTGTTCTGACATAATAGTTTTCTGTAGTTCCGTTATATATATGTATCTTTGGATATTGCCATAAATTATGATTCGGGAGTATCAAATTAATAGTATTTTCAGAATTACAACGAATATCAAAGATTACCCAAAAATAACTTCCAAATCCAAATTAAACCCAACCAAAACATCTTCCCCAGACAAACTTGTCGGAGAATCCAATATTTCCACTTCCTTACCAATACGATAAATTTCCACCTGTTTATCTTTAGGATTAATCAACCAACCCAATCTCAAACCATTTTCAATATACTCTCGCATCTTTTTTCGGGTATCTTCAACATCATCGCTTTCAGATACTAATTCCACTGCAAAATCGGGACACAATGGTAAATATTTCTTTCTTTGTTCTGATGTCAAAGCTTCCCATCTTTCAATTTTTATCCAAGAAGCATCAGGAGAACGAGTAGCACCGTTAGGAAGTTTAAAACCGGTAGAAGAATCGAAAGCTTTCCCTAATTTATTTTTACGACTCCAAAACCATATTTGACCGATTAAATCAAAATTACGATTTCCCGTTTCTCCCCCAGTTGGTGACATGAGAATTAACTCCCCTTCAGCAGTTAGTTCTAAACGCAATTCTTTATTAAATTCGACTATTTGCTCAAATTCTTCATCTGTAAATTTGAGAGAAGGAGGTATTTGTAAACTCAAAGTGTTCATGATATTTCATCCTATATTATTTTAAATACATCTTCGTAAATTTCAGCCATAGTCAAAGTTAAATCAACGGAATTTAAATTTAATTTATCTTCTTGTCCCAAAGTTTGAATTAACCAGTTACCTTGACTGTCTTTTCTATAAATTTCTACTTTTATTTCATCTTGAGAAATTAGGACGT
>JBCBHT010000422.1:0-4855 GCA_038525335.1 Cyanobacteria bacterium J06621_15
GACTAATTGGTTCCTTAGCAACTCATGCAAAAGTAAATCTATACGGCTTCTTGGAAACACCTTTCCGTCCCGTAGAAAACGGAAAAGTCATGTTTGATAAAGCAGCGATTTACATGACTGCTGATGAAGAAGATGATTTACGGGTTGCTCCTGGTGACACTCCCCTTGATGAAAATGGCTATATTCTTGGTACTCAGGTACCAGTCCGCTATCGTCAAGATTGGGCAACAACCACACCAGAACAGGTAGACTATGTTGCTGTTTCTCCAGTACAAATTGTTTCGGTAGCAACAAGCATGATTCCATTCTTGGAACATGACGATGCTAACCGGGCTTTGATGGGGTCGAACATGCAACGTCAAGCGGTACCGTTGCTCAAACCGGAGCGTCCTTTAGTGGGAACTGGTTTAGAAGCCCAAGCTGCGAGAGACTCCGGGATGGTGATTGTATCTCGTACCGGTGGTGACGTTACCTTCGTAGACGCAACAGAAATTCGCGTTCGTCCCGCACCAGACCAGCCCGAAGAAGTCTACATAATATCTAAATACCAGCGTTCTAACCAAGATACCTGTTTGAACCAAAGACCTTTGGTAAGAATTGGGGAAAGAGTTGTTGCAGGACAGGTACTTGCTGATGGTTCTTCTACAGAAGGTGGAGAACTAGCGCTGGGACAAAACATCGTAGTAGCCTATATGCCTTGGGAAGGTTATAACTACGAGGATGCGATTTTAATTAGCGAGCGCTTGGTGCAGGATGATGTTTACACCTCAATCCACATTGAAAAGTATGAAATTGAGGCAAGACAAACCAAGCTCGGACCAGAAGAAATCACCAGAGAAATTCCCAACGTCGGTGAAGATGCATTAAGAAACCTTGACGAACAGGGAATTATCCGTGTTGGTGCTTGGGTGGAAGCAGGAGACATCCTAGTAGGTAAAGTTACACCTAAAGGTGAATCTGACCAGCCACCAGAAGAGAAATTATTACGAGCAATATTTGGTGAGAAAGCCAGAGACGTAAGGGATAACTCATTGCGAGTTCCTAACGGTGAAAAAGGTAGAGTCGTAGATGTACGGATATTTACTCGCGAGCAAGGTGACGAACTACCACCAGGAGCCAACATGGTGGTACGAGTTTATGTAGCCCAAAAGCGGAAAATCCAAGTAGGCGACAAAATGGCAGGAAGGCACGGTAATAAAGGAATTATTTCCAAAATACTGGCAATGGAAGATATGCCTTACCTACCAGATGGTTCCCCAGTTGATATCGTACTCAATCCTTTGGGTGTACCGAGCCGGATGAACGTAGGACAGGTATTCGAGTGCTTGCTCGGTTGGGCAGGTCATACCTTGGGAGTAAGATTTAAGATTACGCCATTCGATGAAATGTACGGCGAAGAATCATCCCGACAAATCGTTCACGGTAAGCTCCAAGAAGGAAGAGACGAAACTGGTAAAGACTGGGTGTATAACCCTGATAATCCTGGAAAAATTCAAGTTTACGACGGTCGTACCGGAGAACCTTTTGACCGAGCAGTGACTATTGGTGTGGCTTACATGCTCAAACTAGTACACCTAGTGGACGATAAAATCCATGCTCGTTCTACCGGACCATACTCTCTGGTAACACAACAGCCATTGGGTGGTAAAGCACAGCAGGGTGGTCAGCGCTTCGGAGAAATGGAAGTATGGGCACTCGAAGCATTTGGTGCAGCTTATACCTTGCAGGAATTGTTAACAGTAAAATCCGACGACATGCAAGGACGAAACGAAGCCTTGAATGCCATCGTTAAAGGTAAAGCAATTCCGCGTCCGGGAACCCCAGAATCCTTCAAAGTATTGATGCGAGAATTGCAATCTTTGGGATTAGATATAGCCGTTCACAAAGTAGAAACCCAAAACGACGGTAGTTCCTTAGACGTAGAAGTTGACCTGATGGCAGACCAAAACTCTCGTCGTACACCACCCCGTCCGACTTACGAATCATTGACACGCGAGTCGATTGAAGAAGAACAATAAATGGTAATGGGTAATTGGTAATAGGTAATGGGTAATTGGGAATTGGGAATTGGGAATTGAAAAATATTTATTAATTCCTAATTCCTTATTCCTAACCTTTTACTTGTGATTCCCTACTTAAATTATTTGTTTGTAATCTAAAATCCAAAATCCAAAATCGTAATGCGAAATTCTCAAAATAATCAGTTTGATTACGTCAAAATTGGCTTGGCTTCACCAGAACGTATTCGTCAGTGGGGAGAAAGGACCTTACCTAATTCTCAGGTAGTTGGAGAAGTAACTAAGCCAGAGACGATTAACTACCGGACTTTGAAACCCGAAATGGATGGATTATTCTGCGAGAGAATTTTCGGTCCTGCGAAAGATTGGGAATGTCATTGCGGTAAGTACAAGCGAGTACGTCACAGAGGAATTGTTTGCGAGCGCTGTGGTGTTGAAGTTACTGAATCAAGAGTGCGTCGTCACCGCATGGGCTATATCAAATTAGCTGCTCCGGTGGCTCACGTTTGGTATCTCAAAGGTATTCCCAGCTACATTTCTATTTTGCTAGATATGCCTTTAAGGGATGTAGAACAAATAGTTTACTTCAACTCCTATGTTGTTCTCAGTCCTGGAAATGCAGAATCTTTAAGTTATAAACAACTGCTGACTGAAGACCAGTGGCTGGAAATTGAAGACCAAATTTACAGCGAAGATTCCACATTGGAAGGTGTGGAAGTCGGGATTGGAGCAGAAGCTTTGCTACGATTGCTTGCGGATATCAGCTTGGAACCGGAAGCAGAAAAATTACGGGAAGATATTACTAACGCTAAAGGTCAAAAACGAGCCAAGTTAATTAAGCGCTTAAGGGTAATAGATAACTTTATCGCGACTGGTTCTAAACCCGAATGGATGGTAATGACCGTGATTCCGGTAATTCCTCCAGATTTGCGTCCGATGGTACAGCTTGATGGTGGTCGTTTTGCTACTAGTGACTTAAACGACCTTTATCGTCGGGTAATTAACCGGAACAATCGTTTGGCAAGATTGCAGGAAATTCTGGCACCGGAGATTATCGTCCGTAACGAAAAACGGATGCTGCAAGAAGCGGTAGACGCTTTAATTGATAACGGTCGTCGGGGACGTACCGTTGTTGGTGCAAACAATCGTCCGCTGAAATCCTTGTCCGATATTATCGAAGGTAAACAAGGACGTTTCCGTCAGAACTTGTTGGGTAAACGGGTTGACTATTCCGGAAGAAGCGTAATTGTAGTTGGTCCGAAACTAAATATTCACCAGTGCGGATTGCCGAGAGAAATGGCAATCGAATTATTCCAGCCTTTTGTGATAAATCGCTTGATTAGAGGCGGTATGGTGAATAATATCAAAGCCGCCAAGAAATTAATAGCTCGGTCAGACCCCCAAGTTTGGGATGTTCTTGAAGAGGTAATTGAAGGACATCCAGTTATGCTCAACCGTGCGCCAACCTTGCACCGTTTGGGTATTCAAGCATTTGAGCCGATTTTGGTAGAAGGTAGAGCGATTCAGCTACATCCATTGGTATGTCCGGCTTTCAACGCTGACTTTGACGGCGACCAAATGGCGGTTCACGTACCTTTATCATTGGAATCGCAATCGGAAGCAAGATTGCTGATGTTGGCTTCTAACAATATACTTTCCCCGGCTACAGGTACGCCAATTATTACACCCAGTCAAGATATGGTATTGGGAGCGTATTATTTAACCGCAGAAAATCCAACAGCAACCAAGGGTGCTGGGGGATATTATTCTTCTTTGGAAGACATAGTGATGGCTTACGACCAAGAACAAGTAGACTTGCATGCTTATGTTTACGTGCGCTACGACGGTCAGGTAGAACAGGATGCAGATGACACCAAGCCGATTGAGGTTACTGACAACGAAGATGGTACTCGTACATTGAAGTATAAATACCGTCGCGTTAGAGAAGATGCGTCAGGGAATTTACTATCTCAGTATATATATACGACAGCAGGTCGCGTTATTTACAATATGGCGATTCAGGAAGCACTGGCTAGCTAGGTAATGGGTAATGGGTAATGGGTAATAGGTAGTGGGTAATGGGTAGTAGAAAATATTTGAAGATATTGTTTTGCAATCCCTATGAATGAAAAGTTGCTTTTAAGAATCTTCCTTAAGACCACACTTTTTGTAATTCACAATCACCTGTCTTGGAAATTTGCTCCACTTGGGGAAACCACGCCAGTTCCTACAACGGGGCGGCACTTACTACAACGGAGGGAACCTCCGCAACGTAGTGCCTTGGGAACCCCCCTCCGGGTTCACTAGTTTGGGGGACGGAAACCGACACCCCCAACTAGGTTCACCGCAACGGACTGGCTCCCCAAGACCGCAATTTCCGCAATTACCAATTATCAATTACCAATTATCAATTACCAATTACCAATTACCAATTACCCAAAATCTAAAATCTAAAATCTAAAATCCAAAATTGACATGACTGAAAACATGATTTTCCGCAACCGTGTTGTTGATAAAAAGCAACTTAAAAAGCTAATTGCGTGGGGTTTTACTCATTACGGTACGGCAAGAACTGCGGTAATGGCGGACAAGTTAAAGGAATTAGGTTTCCGCTATGCTACCAAGGCTGGCGTTTCTATTAGTGTTGATGACCTGATGGTTCCACCATCGAAGCGTTCGCTGCTGGATGCTGCTGAGGAAGAAATTCAAGCGACTGAGAAAAGATATCAGCGTGGTGAAATTACTGAGGTTGAACGTTTCCAGAAGGTAATTGATACTTGGAACGGTACATCTGAAGCTCTTAAAGTGACTTACCACCTCGTCCTTAAGAGCTTCAG
>JBCBHT010000423.1:0-4847 GCA_038525335.1 Cyanobacteria bacterium J06621_15
TATCGGTTTTCCTTTAATAACTTTAAATACAGAACTAATAAGCATTTTGATATTTAAAAGCGAAGATAATTAACATTACAACGTAGGGTGTGTTGTCACGGAGTGCAACGCACCGTTTATTATTGGTTCTAATTAGTAATAAATGGTGCGTTATGACTTTAGTCTAACGCACCCTACAAATATGATTTATTCTGAATTAATTAATATTGTAATGTAAGGTGTGTTGTCACGGAGTGCAACGCACCATTCTAAAATTGTTATTAATAATGCCAAAAATGTAGAGACGTAATATATTACGTCTCCGTCATGATGTTAATATATTACATCTTTGTTCTGCCGTTGATACATTACAAATCTGTAATTAAAATATTAAATCTCTACAAAATTCCCACCATTAAATGTATCAACCTTGCGATTCCCGATACCCGTAAAAATTAACGCTGTAGTCTGTAATCTTCACTCCAGTCTTCTCTTCTACATAACGAAGAACTTCCGGAGGTAATTCCAAATGAACATCTAAAATTTGATTCGTATCTAAACAATTTACATGAGAATGAGAATCGCTGATATTTCCGTACAAACGACCATCGCAGCGCTCAATACATTCAATAATACCCCCAGAAGATAGCGCTTCTAAATTCTGATAAACAGATGTATGTCCTATGTCTTTACCTTCTAAATTTAATCTATCGTAAATTTCACGAGCAGAAAGATGTTCGTTTGCTTCCCACAATAACTCTAAAATATAACGACGCTGACGACTAACCCGCATACCCTGAGCTTGACATCTTAAGACAGCATCTTCTAAGGAACGAATTGGATTTGTAGATAATGTTTGTTTTTGCATATTAGTATTTTAAATAACAGAATGTTTATTTTTTGTTTCATCGATGCAAAAATTAAAGTTACCCCACACATTATCCTTGATTCATATTTCCTTTTTTACATCTATAAGGACGCAGGCTGATAGGAGAAACTTCGGAAGACTTGCAAAAGTCTAGTTCATCACCAGTTAATCTAAAATAAACTCATTACCACTTTAGCTTAAAATCACTGCAAACGTCTATCAGCCAGGTTCGATTCACGATTAAATGATGCTTTTGAAATTAATTTCCTTTTAATCTATGCTGACGGTTTGTAGAGACGTAGCAATGCTACGTCTCCCGACGTTACGAAGCAAAAAAACACTTCAGAATCTATACAACCAACTAGTAGTTCTTTTCAAAAATTCCGAAGGGTCGGGTTTTCTCCAGAACTGTAGGGAGACGTTATTTATAACGTCTCTACATTACGTCGGTAGACAAATAAAACCATCAGAATTTATTTATATAGCTTTTCCCACTTCCCTGTTCTCTATTCCGTATTTTCCGTACCAGTGAAAAAATGATACGCAGAAATTCTGCTGTTCTTAACCAGATAGAACTGTGGTTTTTACTGAAATAAAATATCTAGGTAATTCTAATTCAGTACATCTACTTATTCTCATACAGTATGGTGTATTTACATAATGTCAGAAATATACTCAAAAATAAAAACGGGGAAGTTATAACTTACCGCGTTTTTACCAAAAATAAGCACATCTACTTAATGGTATTTGCTGAGATTTCTAAACCAGTAAATAACTAAAACTTCAGTTCATCAGATTAGCAGGGTGATAAAAATGCAGAGTAATTCAAATGGGACTCCGGGTATGAATGATGGCAGTGTCAATGGTGGTTTTAATACTTCTCCTCGCAGGATGCCTTCTTTAAATATGAATTCACCATCAGTACCCCATGAAATGCCTAGTAGCAATACAGATGCTTCCTCCGGGGGAAATATGCAAAAAGTTCTGGTGGAAATGCGCGTACCTAGTAATCAAGGTGTACTCGCTGCGTCTCGAACCGCTGCCCAAATCAATGTAAGCAGTTTCAGATTTGACACAAGCTACGAACCAATTACATTGAATTCTGGCAGCAACGAAGTACGTAGCTTGCGAGCCAATAATCAGGAAACCGTTGTCGTGCGTGGGATTGTTGAAGAAAGCGATATTCAAGCATTAGAATCTCAATCCAACGTCATAAAAGTTTATAAAGATACCCCCATTGCGCCGTTCAATATTGCTTTATTGGACAAAAACAAAGATTTAGTTGCACCAACAGATGGCGCACAAGATTGTCCTATCGGTACTTGCGATTGCTCTCCAACCACAGCTAAGGGAACTATGGCTGATGTCGCAAAGTATTTTGGAGCAGACCAAATTTGGGCTGCTGGATTCAAGGGTGAAGGTGTTGTCGTTGGTGTAGTTGATGGTGGTATAACTGCTGAAGGTCGCGATATTGGCTCTTCAGAAACTATTCGTCGCGTCAAAAACGTGATTGGTGGTCCTGCGTCTGACTGGGGTACTACTGCCAAAGAGTGGGGAGAACATGGTAATATGTCTGCCACAGATGTATTGGGAATGGCACCCGCAGCAAAGCTTTATGACTGTCGGATTTCCGGTGGTGATGCAATTTCCAATGCTTTAAAAGTATTTGACTGGTCAATTAAACAGTACCAAACCGATGGTACTCCCCAAATTCTCACCAACAGTTGGGGAATTTATCAAGAAAGCTGGGACGAATTTTACGCGAATAATCCCGAACATCCTTTTACTCGTAAAGTTGTAGAAGCAATTGAACTAGGTATTTTAGTCTTATTTGCAGCAGGTAACTGTGGAGGAAGTTGTCCTTCTCAAAGATGCGGAACCGATTTTGGTTCTGGTAAAAGCATTTGGGGTGCAAACGGACATCCTTTGGTAATGACAGTTGGTGCTGTAAATAAAGAAGAGCAGTTTATCGGTTACAGCAGTCAGGGACCCGCATCATTAGATTCCAACAAACCAGATTTTTGCTCTATCAGCCATTTTAAAGGTTACTTTGCTAGCGATAACGGAACTTCTGCAGCTTGTCCGATTGCTGCTGGTGTTGTAGCGCTACTCAAACAAGCAAAATCCGACTTAAACCAACAAGAAGCCAAAGATTTACTCAAAAATACCGCGAAAAATATCGGCGAACCTGGTTTCGACCACCATTCCGGAGCCGGAATTATTCAAGCCAAAGCAGCATTTGACCAGCTTTTACCCGAACAGCCAAAATGGCACGAATGGGAAAGTTGGGGAGGTAACAGTTTTTATGCACCTGCTGTAGTTTCTTCACAAGAGAATCATTTAGATGCTTTTATCGTAGCTGGTGACAGCGCTGTCTATCGCAAAACTTGGCATCAAGATAAAAACCCTAGCGAGTGGGAAAAAGTAGGTGGGTTTAGTTTGGGTACTCCAGCTTTATTAACTCGCGGAGAAAACATCGATTTATTTATTATTTCCCAAGAGCGTAAATTACAGCGTAAATCTTGGAACACCAAAACTTGGGGTGAATGGGAAGACTTGGGTGGTTTATGCAAGCACGGTGTCGCTGCAACTCGTTGTGGTAGAAGATTAAATGTATTTACCGTTGCTGCTGACAACAGCGTTTGGCAGAAATTCTGGGATGGTGATTCCTGGAGCGAATGGAACAATTTAGGTGGAATCAGTTTAGGTACCCCCGCAGCAGTTTCCACGAAAGAAAATTCCATTGACCTTTTCATTCGAGGTTGCGACCACGCTATCTATCACAAATCCTGGAATGGTACATCATGGAGTAATAGCTGGGAAAACTTAGGTGGTTTATGGTTATATTCCCCAGCAGTAGCTGCGAGAGATGGCAATCATATTGATGTATTCGCCGTCGCTACTGATAACGCAATACACCGCAAAGTATGTAATAACTCAACCTGGGGAGAATGGGAAAACCTTGGTGGAGAATCACTTTCCGCTCCTGCTGCTGTATCTTGGGGACAAAACCGCATCGATATATTTGCTGTCGGTGGCGATAATGCCGTGTATCATAAGTGGTTGAGTTAAGTTAAGAGGTAATGGGTAATTGGTAATTGGTAGTTGGTAGTTAGTAAATACCTCTCCTTGAATCCTTTAATAAGGAGAGAGAAGGGGTGAAGTTTGAATAAAAATACCCCTCTCTTTAATAAGGAGAGGGGAAGGGGTGAGATTAATCGAAGTGTATTACTCTCAGATAAAAAGTGCTATATTTCTTCACTCAGTTACTCATTACCTTTAATATATAAACCTATTACCTTTTACCTTCTAGCTCATACCTATAAATGACTTTAACTATCGCAATTCCTAGTAGCTCAATAAACAGCTTAGATTTGTCACCCGCATCAACAACGATTGATAAAATTATTACTGAAAATAATATTGCATCAAACGAACAGCAATTACGTTTGGATATTCAATACGAATTAGAATCAGGAGATCCAAGAGAACTTTCGGAAGTCCCAGAAATACGATTGTGGTATATTCGCTTGGATGCAAAATATCCTTGGCTAGCATTTTTATTAGATTGGCAGTCTGGAGAGTTTATCCGCTACGCTGCAATGTTAGTTCCACATCAGTTTAGTTCTAAGGAAGGTATTCAATACAATCCTGAAGCTTTAGAAATTTTTCTGATGCAAAAAACTTTTCTTTTGAAAGATTGGCTAGAAAAATATAATATTCCCAGTCAATCTAGAATCAAGTCAATGGCAAAGTTGCTCGGTTATGACTTGGATGACCAGCTATTTGCAATGCTTTGAAAATAAAAAACCCGGTTTTCTAACAAACCGGGTTTTTTATATATCGTTAATTCTTATAATTCGTATTGAAAATACTATATTAATTCTGTTGAATGCGCGATATCAGACTCAAAGCTGTCTTAAAAGCGTACTCTACAGCTTTTGATTTGCTTGGTAAAGCTGCTTGCCAAATACGATAATCATTATATTCAATAATCAAC
>JBCBHT010000424.1:0-4793 GCA_038525335.1 Cyanobacteria bacterium J06621_15
TCTGTTGATAAAAGTTAACAAGTTGTAGTTATGAACGAAGCAAACAACATAATTTTCAACCCAAAAGCTCATCAACATTGTGATAAACAATTACCAAGAGTATCGACTACTTCATGGCATTACCATGATAAATCATGGAAAGCGTATCAATTACCGAATGGTGCTTTATTCATGAATGACCGTCAGATGGCATTATTAGTCGGTCAGCCAAAAAACAATGTGCGCTCATTTATTGAATCGCAAAGCTTAGAAACTTTAACAGCACAAATTGAAAATGGTGTAGAAGTTCAGGTTTATCCCCTCAATGTGGCAGCAATTTACTTATCTACACTATTGAAGAATGGTTCCCTAGACGAACATCCCGCACGGCTTTCTCGTCGGGAATGGCATTCTTTAATTAAAGCGTTATGCAATTTTAAACCAGCATCTGGTAATACGCCAAACCCTTGTTTCTTCTCTGGTCGTTATTGGGTGGAAATAGCTAATCCGTTGTCTGTCGAAATAGAAGCTGATATAAACATCCAAGTTCTAGTTTTGCAGTCTGGGGAATATCGTATTGAATACCAGGAAGGATTAAACTGCATTGGACATGACCCCGACTGGTTAGTTAATTATTCATCTAAGAAGGCAAGAACTTTATCTGATTTAAATCTGTCGAAAGATATTACCGAATGTAGAGTTATAACCAAACATGGGTTTAAAAGTGTGTATGCACTGTCAATTAAAGATTGGTTCTCGATATGGGGACATTTTTCTAACAAAGGTAATAGATTTGCTACTGCTATTTTAAAAGCTTGTGCAATAGAAGGCATTGATACGCTTATTGAAAGGGCTATTTTGAGCGAAAAACAGTAAATCTTGTGTTGAGAAATTAAAATTTTTCAAATGTTATGAAAATTTACGACTTGTTTTCAAAATTGAATCCCATTTTCTTCGATTAGACTTTTGTTGTTTAACCCGCATGAGTTTGGGAAATTGAATCAATAATTTCATGCGGAGATTTTTCTTCAATTATTGCTAATAAGTTTATGGCTTTGACTATCAAACGATTGCTGTCTTCCCGCATTTTTTTGACTGGGTAATACAAGTTGAATAGGATTTCCTTCATCGTCAGCAGCACCTTGAAATACAATTAAACGTGGATTTGGGTGTGTTATTTCTTGCCAACCGTTTTGATGAAGATAAGATACTATATCCCTAATCTTAAATCGATATGCCTGTGATTGTTCTCTTTGCACTGTCTTAGTTATGTTAATTCTTTACTTGTTGGCAAAAACGTTTTTGAAAGAATGATTCGTTTGTTAATAACCATTATTAAATGCGATTATTTTAGCATTTAACAATGTTAAAATTTGGTTTAATTCTAAGATAATTGTCAACTCATCATTTTCGGCTGAAGTTAAACCATCGACTTTTTTCTTTTCAGTAAGTTGGTCTAGCTTAGATTGTAACTCTGGGTTAAATTTAAATAAATATAAATTTCTAACTTTATTGATTTGTATTCCAGATTCTATCCATAATGATGGTTGAAACTTCATATAATTAATTATATAAATAGGTGTAATTTGATATTTAGGAGCATTTTAGTAATAAATATCGAACTTCTGCTAACAAATTGTTAGGTGTAGACTTATTTACAAGTTCTAACATTGATATGTTACTAAACTTTAATTACAGATATTTAAATTAATAAGGTTGATGGTTTACAATCAATTCAGATAGTTTAAGTATATTAAACCATAGGTAATAACTTTATGTCTTTTTCAAAGTTTAGTGATGAAGAAATTACCCAACGTGGGAAAGAACTCTACGATTCTCAAATTCGTTCTCAAGTAGAAACGCCAGAAAATATCGGTAAAATTGTCTCAATTAATATTGAAACAGGTGAATATGAAATAGGTGATGATTTACTTATAACAAGTCGGCGATTACGAGAAAAACAAGCCGATGCACTAATTTGGGCTGAAAGAATTGGATTTAATGCTGTCTTTGCTGTAGGTGGTACGTTAATTAGGACAGAGCAGTGATAAACGGAACTGTAATTGGGCTTCAGGCTCAAATAGGTATAGTCATATGTTTACCAGAAAGTCCAAATATAGAAATTAAGTGTGTTGTAGATACGGGGTTTGAAGGTTTTCTAACTTTACCCCCTGCTGCGATAGAAAAACTCGGGCTGACCTTTGTTGCTAGAATCAACGCAAATCTTGCTGATAACTCAAACGTTGCAACTCCAGTTTTTGGAGCAACTATTTTATGGAACGGAGTAGAGCGTGAGGTACCAGTTCTAGCTATGGGTCGTCGTCCGCTTATTGGAACTGCATTGCTCCAAGATTATCATCTAGGTATTGATTTTCAAGAAGGTGGAAACGTCTTGATTGATGAAATTTTGTAAGAATGCGTTTCATTTAAGAAGAAACTTCTCCCCAAAAGCTAGTAATAGCAGGAGCGAAAACCGACGTGTCAGGACTTGATGCTGGTTGAGTTATATACTTTGCACGGTTAACGATCGCCAATATCCTATCGGTATCTCGAACATATAAAGGAACCATCATTTCTCGTTGTTCTAACAATTCATGTAACCCAATCTCCATTTTTTGACCTTTGTGAAACTTGCTACGTGCAGCCTTCTGAACCATTTGAGCAAGTTCGGCACCCGTACAGTTAACAGTTTTATTAAGAACAATTCGCCATTCTTTTTCTGTAAGTACATCGTTATTCTTATAGCGTGTATCAAATCTACCAAGATGCATCATTAAAATCTCTTTGCGCTCAATAGCTTGAGGGAATCCCACATAAAATATTTCATCAAATCTTCCTACCCTGGTCAATTCTGGTGGTAATGCATCTAATCGGTTAAGGGTTGCAACTACAAACACTGCGCTTATTTTATCCTGCAACCAAGTTAATAAAGTACCTAAAATTTGGCGAGAACTAGTATCTTCACCCGTAGATTTAGATGCAGCAAAAAGTTTATCAAACTCGTCAAAATACATCACAACAGGAGCGCAAGCTTCTACACGAGAGAGCAAACGTTTAAGATAAACTGCACCATCGTTAATTATCAAAGCAGTATCTACACTTATTAGGGGAAACCCTAGTATTTTAGCTATGACATTAGCTGATAGAGTCTTTCCTGTTCCTGGTGGTCCCACTAACAAACAACCTTTGGGAAGAGGAATATTAGCTATTCGTGCTTGAGGTAAAAAGTCATATTTGACATTTTCTATATACTTTTTAAGTAAGTCCAAACCACCGAAATCAGGAATACTCGGTTTAGCAATAAAATTTAAATTGAAAGAGCGAAAGCGAGTGATTTTATATTCGAGCAGTTTTTGAGCGAAAATGCCATAAATCAATTGAGAACAGGAATTTAGTGCAATGTTTAACCCATTACGTATTTCCTCCCTTGTTAAACCAGCGCAAGCACTGATTAAAGATTCTTTATTTAATTTTTCTGGTGAATCACATAAGAATGTTTCTATCAAATTAGTAATTTCTTCGTTACCAGGTAATGGATAATAAATACTTGGAATCAAATTGCTTAAAGCTTCTGGTAATTCTACATCATCAGTTGATAAAATCACTAAATACTTTAATTTATTACTATTTTTAAACTCAAAGTAAATATTGATTAAATATGAAACCATTTGTGGAGAATCTATGCTGATTAACGATGATAGATTTTCAAATATAAAAATACCATTCTTTTCATTATTTAATAAAGAATCAAAACTAATAAAAATATCTCTATATTTAGGTTGTGGATTAATAAAACTCCTAATTGAATGCGAATTATATTTTACTTTCTTAAAGCATCCCCAGCCAGCATTCCATACATAAAGGGGAATATTTCTACTTCTCGCGCATTCAATATAAATTTCCTCTAATACATTCATTCTTTCTGGCAAAGGAGCATTAACACAAACAACTGGAATACCAGAATTTAGATATAAATTCAAATTATCGAACTTCATATAATAAAATTATCTTTCTAAGCTGTTATCAGTAGCTTGATTAGATTGAGATGCAATTACTTGTCTTTGACTTCTTGGCTGCAACTTGGGTAAAATTTGCTCAAAATAAATTAAATCGCGCTCGTTCATATTACTTGTTAACTGTCCACCAGTTTTTTCAAGTAAACTACCGCGTCCGTCTTTCGCTGCAATTTGTACATTACCATCCGTAGTTGCTTTCCATTTATAAGAAAATCTTCCATCAATTTCTACATCTCGCTGTTGTGCAGCAGCATATTCTACGAGCGCATTTGTAACCCTCTCAACACGAGCAAAATATTCGGCTTCTTGCTTCCCTACTGGAGCAAAAGATGCAGGAATTGGTTCATTTTTTTGTAGTGATTTTTGTAAGGAATTGATATCTTGAATATCAACATTTACTAAATCGCTTTTTTCTACTTTTACTCCTAAATTAGTGTCCTGAAACTGCATTAAAAGTTTATCTGTAGCTGAATCTTTTACTTCGTAGTGCGAACCATTGCGAGATATTTGATAATCACCCGCTTGATACTGATTTTCTCCCGGTTGAGTTTGTAATTGAAATAAATTTTTGATTGATGCTGCAAACTGATGTTGTTTTGAATTTTCTTTAAATTCATTGATTCCTATCTTTATAGCAGAAGTGACACTTGAAATAACCGTTGATGTATTGTTAACTATTTGCTGCCACCAAGAAGTATTTTGAGGTTGCTTCAATCTTTGTTCTATTAATTCCTGATATAAATTACGTTCTTGCTGTAGTGCTTTTACTTCTGCTTTCAATTGCTCAACTTCTGAACT
>JBCBHT010000425.1:0-4786 GCA_038525335.1 Cyanobacteria bacterium J06621_15
TTTAGAAGAATGTGTGGTGATAGCATCTCGGTTGGCTTATGTAGAAAGTTTTGTTGATATAATTCGCAGGATACATGACGAGGATTTATTAGAGAGAATTAAGAATTTACAAGTTTCGGAAGGATTAGAACAGCGAAGTGATGATTTAGAACTTACCCGTAATGAAGCAATAAAAGCAATTAACTGCTTTCGGGAAACGAAGTTAGCAGAAGATTTGAATAGACATTTATCATTTGCTTTGAAAATAGCGGGAATTAACAAAAACGAAGCTGATATTCTTACCGAAAGAATCACTTGGAATACTCAACGATATCTAAATCAAGCTTTAGCTGAAGTAGGAGATTCTGTTAAATTTTTATCGAGAATAGTCATTGCGAGTGGAACGGAGTGAAACGAAGCAATCATAGTTATTGCGATTGCTTCGCTTCGCTCGCAATGACATATTATTCCCTCCCCGCTCCAAAACTACCATACCTCTGTAACTCTTCCCTCCGCGCTCTCTGCGCCCTCTGCGGTTTATTTTCTCCATAATCTTCTACGAACCACAAAAACCTCACCCCGTCCTCCGGACACCCCTCTCCTTATTAAGGAGAAGGGAAAGACTAAGAAAACTTATTCAAAAATCCCAAAAGCTTCCTCGTACCATCTGTTAACTTAGTTCGTTTATAAGCATCCGCAGCTTTTTTAATCCCCTCAGCTTGTGTCGGATAAGGATGAATTACACCGCTTAATTTATTCATCCCAATTCCATTTACAATTGCCGTAGTTACCTCAGAAATACTTTCACCAGCGTGGGTAGAAACTATAGTTGCACCAATAATTTGGTCGGTACCAGCTTTTAAATGAACTTTAACAAAACCTTCGGTTTCACCATCGGTAATTGCTCTATCTACATCTTCGTAATCTATTTTTACCGTATTCACTTCTAAACCCATTTCTTGTGCTTCGCTTTCATACATTCCTACATGAGCGATTTCTGGGTCGGTAAAAGTTACCCAAGGTATAACTAAATCGCTGAGTTTTTTACGTCCCAAACCAAAGGGAGCAAATAAAGCATTTTGAATGACAATTCTTGCTGTAGCATCAGCCATATGTGTGAATTTCTGGCTGAGACAAATATCTCCTACTGCAAAAATCTTGGGATTTGTTGTGACTAAATTATCGTTTACTTTTACCCCTTTACTATCGTATTCAACACCAACAGTTTCTAAATTCAAACCGCTTACATTTGGGGTTCTTCCCGCACCGACTAAAATTTCATCAACAACAATAGAACCTTTTAGACCATTGCTGGTATAGTAAATTTTCTTTCCTTCCGAAGTTGTTTCAACTCGCTCAATTTGTGAACTCAAAATCATGCCAACTTTTTCTTTTTGAAATACTTTTTGCACGATTTCCGCAGCGTCGCTATCTTCTTTATTCAAAATATGAGAACCGCGATGTAATATTGTTACTTCGCTACCAAAACGATTGAAAGATTGAGCTAATTCACAACCGATTGGACCACCACCAATTATTGCCAAACGTTTCGGTAATTGAGTTAAGTTAAACACCGTTTCATTAGTCAGATATCCCGCTTCTTTCATACCAGGAATATCAGGTTGTGTTGCTCTTGCTCCCGTAGCAATTACAGCTTTTTTAAACTTAAGTTTTTTACCAGCAACTTCAATCGTATCTCCACTAGTAAAACTAGCCGTACCAAGAAATACATCCATACCAATATTAGTAAAGCGCTCAACCGAATCAATCGGACTGATATCCGCTCTAATTCGTCGCATCCGTTCCATAACTGCGGGAAAATCGACCTCTACCTCTTGAGGAGCAACAATTCCGTACTCCTTCGCATTCCACATTTCACCGACAACCCGAGCAGAGCGAATCAAACTTTTAGAAGGAACGCAACCAACATTAGTACAATCCCCACCCATAAGATGCTTTTCAATCAAAGCCACCTTTAAACCCACACCCAAACCAGCAGCACCCGCAGAAGTCACCAGACCAGCAGCACCAGCACCGATTACAACCAAATCGTAACAATCAGCAGGTTCGGGATTTTTCCAATCATCAGGATGTAAATTCGCAATCAATCTTTGATTGTGTTCATCCATCGGTGGAATAATTACTCTTTCAGAAGTTGAATTAGACATGATTAGTTGTTAGTTGATAGTTGATAGTGGTTAGTTGATAGTTGCTTGTTGGTAATTGATAACTGTTCACTGTTCACTGCTCACTGTTCACTGTTCACTGTTCACTGATACTTGTTGATTCTTCCAAAGCTTTTCTTGCGACTTTAGTTACATATAAAGTGACTGCAACTGTAGCGATAAAACCGATGATACGAATAGCCCAAACAACAGTGGGATTACTTGGTTGTTCTCCGGTTCCAATTGTGGCAATGTTGCCAGCTAAAGAGCCTAAATAAACATACATAATTGTTCCGGGAAGAATGCCGATAGTTCCTAAAATATAGTCTTTTAAAGAAACTCCAGTAACGCCATAAGCGTAGTTTAATAAGTTAAAGGGAAATACTGGAGAAAGTCTAGTTAATAAAACAATTTTTAAACCTTCTCTACCTACAGCATTATCCACAGCAGCGAATTTTTGATTCCCAGCAATTTTCTTTGCAACCCAACCTCTAGCTATATATCTTCCAACTAAAAATGCAGCGATAGCTCCAATTGTTGCACCGATAAAAACGTACACAGAACCTAGAAATACACCAAAAACCACACCCGCACCCAAAGTCAAAATAGACCCCGGTAAAAAAGCAACGGTAGCAACAATGTAGAGTAACATGAAAGCAATTCCACCTACCGCTCCCTGGTCATTAATCCATTCCAAAGCATCTTTTAACCATATTTGAGGATTAAAACCTTGTGCATTATTTGCACCTTCTTGAGCTAAAGCGGGATTAGTATTTAATAGGATTACAATACCAAGTGTAGCTAAAGCAAATAAGCTGAATCTTGATAATTTATTCATTTTTTTGTTAGTTGATAGTTGATAGTAGTTAGTAGTTAGCTGTAAAGTGTTAGTTGTTAGTTGATAGTTGCTATCACCTAATTAACCTTTGACCTTTGACCTTTGACCTTTGACCTATTCAATTCGTACTTTCATTCAAAGCTTTTTTAGCAACTTTAGCAACGTAAATAGTTACAAAAGCTGTAGCAATAAATCCAAATCCCTGTAATATTAACTGAATTAGTTGTGTTTCTGGGTTTTGTGGAATCGATGAACTATTCATAGCAATATGACCGATAATTGAACCCATGTAGACATACATTACAGTTCCAGGAATCATACCGATGGAGCCGAAAATATAATCTTTTAAAGATACTTGAGTCACCCCGAAAGCATAATTTAATAAATTGAACGGAAATATAGGAGATAAACGAGTTAAAAAAACAATTTTAAATCCATTTTTTGCAACAGCTTTATCTATTGCTTTAAATTTTGGTTTATTTCCAATTTGACGACAAACCCAATCACGAGATATATAACGTCCGACTAAAAAAGCAAATGTTGCACCTATAGTTGCCGCAATTAAAACATACATAGAACCACCAACTAACCCAAATATACATCCCCCTTTTAAAGTTAGTAGGGAACCTGGGATAAATAGCAATGTGGCAATATTATAGATAACTATGAATGCAATTGGTGCTAACCAACCGAGACTTTCTACCCACAATAAAGATTTACTAAAAAATCCTTGTAAATCAAAATAATTACCAATAATTATTAGAATAGCAATTAAGCAACTGATAAATATTGGTTTAATAAAGCGTTTGTACTGGTGTTGCATGGGAATATTTACAGGTCAAAGGTTAGAGGTTAAAGGTGTTAAAGTTATAAATTCCAAACTCTTAACTCTTAACTGTTAACTCCTAATTTCTAACTTAAATCATCAACCTGAGAATCAGCTTAACGCTTAATTAGTTTTTCTCCACGATACCAACTGCGAATTCTTTCTGGTGAAGCCCCTATAAAATAAGCAATTATTACAATTTGATTTATTAAAGTGGTTTGCCAAATTCCTTTTTTCAACCAGCGACGCGGTGAGGTGATTACGGGGACTGAGATAAAAGTAATTTTACCTAATTTTTTCAAATTACGTATTAGCTCAAAGTCTTCCATAATAGCTAATTCGGGGAAACCACCAATATATTTAAATTTTTCTCTAGTTATAAAAATTGCTTGGTCTCCATAAGGCATTTTAAGCAATTTTGAACGCCATTTGACTCCCCATTCAACTAATCGTAAGCCTATATTAGATGCATTAATTCGCAAAGCAAACGCACCTGCTACGGTTGAATGATGCTTCAGCGCTTCGCGAACCATGATATCAAAATTGGCAGGTAAGAGCGTGTCAGCATGGAGAAACAGCAAAATATCACCAGTCGCATTTTTCGCACCTATATTCATCTGATAAGCGCGGTTTTTATGACCAGGAATGACTTTCAAACCCAAAGATTCTACAATCTCAACTGTATTATCTTCAGAACCACCATCAACCACAATAACTTCTACATTCGTACTAATTTGGGTACTAGCTAAAGTAGCTTTTATGTTTTGCGATTCATTGAGAGTCGGAATAATAATCGAAATTTTCGCTGTCGAAATACTTTTATTTGTATTTTTATCAAGCAAACAGTTTTGTTTTTCCAGAGTAGTTTTTTGAGACATCATGTAATATGCATGAGAAAAGCACGAATCAAATGCCAATATAAAGCTATGAACTAATAACGTCAAAGAAATTTTATGCTTGTCTTATTAAAAATTTACT
>JBCBHT010000426.1:0-4764 GCA_038525335.1 Cyanobacteria bacterium J06621_15
AATAAAGCAACCATTGAAAATGGCTAAAAAGCCGATAAAATCAAACTTCTTACTTCTTACTTCTTACTTCTTACTTCCGCGAAGCGGTACTAGTGAATGCCGATACTACTATTTTTCCGAATTATCGAAATAAACATAATTGAAAGGAGACGTAGCATTGCTACGTCTCTACATTAGCTATATGTATTTTTGTAAGTGTAAAGAAATGGAAGAAGAAACGAAAAGGTAAATAATTATTTACTCCTAACCTTTAACCTTTGACCTATTTTTGATGACTAACTTCAACAACGGTATGTACGTTACCTCTTGGTGTAAAGTCAGCTTTGACGGTGATTTCTAAAGGGTCGCAAGCTTCAACAATATCATCTAAAATTTGATTTGCCGATTCTTCGTGAGAAATGTATCTTTCCCTATAGCTATTAATGTAGAGCTTAATTGCTTTTAATTCTACAACTTTCTTGTCAGGGACATAATTTACATAAATTGTTGCGAAATCGGGATAGCCAGAAAAAGGACACTTACAGGTAAATTCTGGCAAAGTAATACTGATATTGTATCTTCTTCCTATACGTGGATTGGGAAAAGTAATTAACTTCCCTTCGGCAATCTCACGCTCACCATATTTTACTTCAGTACTTGTATCAGTCATTTATATTTCTTAATAGATATTAGGGATTAGCGGAAATTGCGGTCTTGGGGTTTCCCCAAGTGAAGCAATTTTTCAAGAGAGTAGGGAGTAGGAAACAGAAATATAATCCAAAATCCAAACTCCAAATTTAGATAATTATTAAAAGTTAATTTAGAAATGGTCGCTGGTAACTGAAAACTGTTCGCTGTTAACTGATTCCCCTTCCCAGTCGGGACAGGTTTCGTCTTCATAACCTGAAGGATGCATACCGCAAACTAAGAGATTACCGTTGTAAACTTGTCCGTGATAGTTACTACAACCAATACAAGCTGGGTTTTGTTCTGCTGTGGGTTCAACGGGATAGGGAAAATGCTGACCTTCTAAATCTTCTGCTAAAGAATCTTCATAATCCCAGTAAACTTCTAAAAATGGTTCTGCTAAATCCTGTAAATACTGGTCTACTTCAGAAAGCAGCGAAGTTTGAACCTGTTCGCTAAGCTCTTCCGTCATTTCAATAAAAGTATCTACTACTTCTGTCATTCCCGTAAAGAAACGCTCTACTTCGTCCGATACCGATTTTACTATGTCCGAAAAATCTTTTTGCCACTCATCCATAAAAAAATAGTCCTCACTCTCTTAATAATAGGACATTTATTTCAACGCTTATATTGCGTTTTCCGGAGGGTGGTAATTAACAAATATAACCTTTCTACACAAAAAAACACTATCAATAATGCTCTTTTATGCGGGTTTGAGATACTAAAAGTTCACCCCAAGGGATATTCTATAATAATAATTGTGGAATGTCTGTTAATGGTTTCTGTTGCAATCACTTACTGATAGTAAATCAGATATTACCTGAGTAATTATTGATGAATTACTGGTCACGCTGCAAGCGACGCAACTCTTCTTGCATCCGCTTTACCTGGTCGCGTAATTTATCAACGTCTTCTGTCTGTGGTTGTGGTTCTTTTTCGGTAACTTCGTCTGCATCATCTAAAATTTCTATGCGACGGGGTTCTGGTCGAGTCGTTGGTTCACCACCTTGATTATTCGCAGGTTGTTGAGCTTGCTTCATCATGTCTTCCACAAACTTACGGGCTTCTTCTGCATTCATTTCACCCTTCGCAACCATTTCATCTGCCAGTTTTTGGGCTTGCGATCGCAATTCGGCTAAAGTTCCACCAGCTTTTTCGCTAGCATAAGAAGCTAACCCAACACCAAGGTAAAAAGCTTTTTTAGCAATATCTCCGAAACCAGGCATTATATAAGAATTCTGTATAAAAACTAGGACAGCCCGGAATCTACGCCTACTGCAAGCATCCCGTATTGCTGCTACCTTCCGGTCCTGACAAGATTTGGGCGTTGCAGTTGCATAGGTCCGAGCCTAAAAACTAATATAGCATTAATTTGTTTAAATGGGTAACAAGTAGTCGGAAATTTGCGCGTTAATCAATTAATTAATCAACTATAAGTCGCCATTCGTATAGCTTATAGTCAACGCAGTTATTTTCAATCAACGGGTCGCGAGCAACAATAGCTTGAGCTTCATCCATCGAAGCGGCTTTAAATAGCAGCATTCCACCACCATATTGTGCCCAGTATCCCGTTTTTGCTTCGTGTCCTTTTTTCTTCAGGTCTTCGACATAAGCTTTATGAGCAGGGACATGTTTATCAAAAGTCGTTTTATCAACTTTTCCTTCTTCGATTTTTACAAACCACGGCATTCGATTTTATTCCTTTTATGTTTTTATGCTTTTAAATCTTATCTAAGATTATTTCACGAAATTATATATAAACCAAAGCGATTCATTTGCACTTGCTACACTTGAAAATCAAGAAAGAGGAGAGCATGTACTAGGGAATAGGCTAAATAAAAAAAGTACTATTTCATTTACTATTTATAGAGAATTTACAGAATGTTTATAAGGTTTAAAAATCTATTAATTCGACATAAATAAATTTAATTATATAACGTAAATTGACTTGAAATAGTTTTTCTCTAATGCCTATTCTTTTCTTCCTGATTGAAATTTTTAAAACCAAGCTACTTAGTTATACGTCATAATATTCATTGCCGCGTAACCAATTAATTGTTCTTTACTTGATGATAATTGAATATTCTTCTCATTAGATATTCGTAGTTGTAAAAAGGTAAATTTAAAATATTTATTTTTGATTTTTTTGTTAAATATAAATTAAAATATTTGTCCATGTGATTTTAATTGCAAGACTTCTAATTATAAGTTTGATATGCTCATAATCATAAGGAGTATGACTAAAGTTATAGGGTATTTGTTACTATTATCAATTATTTCGCAACTGTAAAAGCATTGTTAAAAATGATTGATACAAGTACTTAAGTATCTGGAAATACTGTATGACAAAAATTCTAATAAGCTGTTGTTAAGTTAGAGCATTTTATGCTTTGTGGTTAAACAAACAGTGAATACTGTAAATCTTTTCAAGCAAAAAGCTTAATAGACTAATAGAGAAATATATCAAAAAAACTTGATATTTTGTAAATATTGAGTATTGACAATGACTTACTTGACTGAAAATTGACTGAAATATTCTAAAGTAATCAACCTTTATCAAATACTGAATCCAAGGCAGCGAGATGAAATTACCGAAAATTAGGTTCGATTTTTCTAAAGTTATTTTACTAGCTTTATTAGTAGTTTTTCTGCCTCTATTGATATATTCGAGCCTAACTATTCTTACGGGGGTAAAAATACTATTTTCTATCTTATATAGCGTAACTTGTACCGTAATACTATTTGAAGTAGTATGTGCATTATTTATTAAGCAGCCTAGCTTACAAGAATTAAACGAAAAACAAGAAGATTTTTCTGTCAAGCATCATGTACATAATAAATATCGGCTTCCAGAGAAAATATCTGTAATAATTGCCGCATATTTACCTAACGAAAAAGATATCATCATCGAAACGCTTCAGCACTTTCTTTTTCATCTGAAATATCCCTGCGAATATGAAATTATTCTTGCATACAACACTCCTCAAAGATTGGAAGTAGAAACTCAATTAGAAATAATGACTCAACATTTTTCTAATTTAAGAGTAATAAAAGTTGAGGGAAGTAAAAGTAAAGCAGAAAACTTGAATGCAGCAATAAACGTTGCTTGTGGAGAAATGATTGCCTTATTTGATGCAGACCACCGTCCAACTCTTGAAGATAGTTTTGCAAGAGCATGGCACTGGATTGCGAACGGATATGATGTTGTTCAGGGTAGATGTACTATCCGAAATTACAAAGATACGATTATATCTAGTCTGGTAGCAGTAGAGTTTGAGATTATCTATGGTTTGTGTCACGAAGCTCGTTCGATATTAACCAACACGGCTATTTTTGGTGGAAGTAATGCTTATTGGGATGCTGAGACTCTCAAACAGGTAAAATTTAGCAACACTCAGCTAACAGAAGATATTGATGCAACTCTACGGATGCTGACTCACGGATATAAATTGATTCACGACCGTACAATTATTGCAACAGAAGAAGCTCCCACCACATTTATAGCATGGTGGAGACAACGCAAACGCTGGAACCAAGGTTGGTTTGAATGTACGCTGAAGTATCAAAAAAAGATGAATCGGTCTCGATACTTAAAGAAGCGTC
The DNA here is from genome assembly GCA_038525335.1 of Cyanobacteria bacterium J06621_15. GTDB lineage: Bacteria > Cyanobacteriota > Cyanobacteriia > Cyanobacteriales > Nostocaceae > Rivularia. The sequence goes on from JBCBHT010000426.1 coordinate 4,270, forward strand.
AAAAAATATATTGGTTTTACACATTAATCTACAGAGAACTATTTTCTCTAATTAGTCTACAACTACTAGGCTTAATTGTTTTTCAGTTTCTGATTGGCGAAGAATACATTTTGTCTGATTCAATACAGCTTCTGCTAGATTTCACCTTTTTCTACACCATTTTTACGAGCTGGATAACAACAGTAGGAGCAATAGCAGTAAAATCGCAACCTTATGGAATAAAGGTATTTCTAATTCACTTTCTTGCAAGTATTCCTTATACTCTGGGCAAAATGGTTATTACTCTAGTAGCTTGGTACGACCATATCGCTAGAGAAACATCCTGGGTTGTAACTCCGAGAACTCAGAGGAAAATCAGTAGTTAAAAAAAAGTTCGTAGTTGCTACATTTTTACCTTCTTATGCCACATATTTGGCGCTAAAGCGCAACTACGAACCCATCATATTTAATGTGGTTGAATAATAGTACTTCACCACATTAAATATGATGGGTTTT
>JBCBHT010000427.1:0-4755 GCA_038525335.1 Cyanobacteria bacterium J06621_15
TGGATAAAGACTACCAGCAGAACCGTAACGATATTTTGGTAGTGGAGAATCCTTTAATTGCATTTGTGCTAAACTACCAATCCACTGACTAAATTGATTTAAATTAATTGGTTTATCGAGGAATTGACGGTAACTTTGTCTTCTTAAATAAGCTTGAGTTGTATTCTCATCCCGTTCAAGTTGTGGAAGTTCTATCTGTTTTTTATCTTCATCTTTACGAATACCAAGTTGCTGTAATTTAAAATCAATTTTTTCAACAGGATTGGGGACAATATAAGCTACCAATTGTTTATTTTCAAAATCTCCGATTGCTGTGACGACCGCTTCTTGAATTAAAGGATTTTTCAGCAATACTGTTTCAATTTCTCCCAATTCAATCCGATAACCATTTACTTTTACCTGAAAATCTTCTCTTCCCAAAAATTCGATGCTACCATCTGGTAGGTATCTTCCTAAGTCTCCGGTTTTGTAGAGAGCAGAGGGAGCGGAGGAAGCGGAGGAAGCAGAGGGGGAAGAGGGGGTAGAGGGGGTAGAAAATGGGTTGGGGATAAATTTTTCTGCTGTTAATTCGGGTTGATTTAAATAACCTTGTGCTAATCCAATTCCACCGATATAAAGTTGTCCTGTTACCCAAATCGGACAAGGTTCCATTGCTTCGTTTAATACATAAAACTGTTGATTTGTTAATGGATAACCGTAAGGGATACTTTTCCAATAGGGATTAATTTCTTTGATGGGATAAGCAATTGACCAAATTGATGCTTCGGTTGCTCCACCTAAACTTATAATTTCTGTATTTGTTTCTGTATTTTCTTTATTATTAAATCTATTCCAAATTCTTTCGGGGAGATTCAAAGGTATCCAATCACCGCTCATCAATACTAATCGTAAGGAATCAGCTTTTTGTTCAACTGATTCTAAATGTTCTACTAATAACTGCATTAAAGCGGGAACGGAATTCCAAATCGTGATGTGATATTGATGTATTAAATTTGCCCAATGTGCGGGGTCTTTTGTTAATTCAGCATCGGGAATAACTATAGTTGCTCCTGCGGCTAATGTTCCAAAAATATCATATACGGATAAGTCGAAACTTAAGGAGGATAAAGCTAAAACGGAATCTTTCTCGGTGATTCCAAAGCGCTGGTTGATATCCAATATTGTATTAACTGCACCTTGATGATTTATCATTACACCTTTCGGTAATCCCGTAGAACCAGAGGTGTAGATTGTGTATGCGAGGGTGGAGGAAGCAGGGGGAGCGGAGGAAGCGGAGGGAGCGGAGGGAGCAGGGGGAGATTTGATTAGAATTCGGGTGATGTTATTTTCCCATTCCAGGGAATCATTTAACCAGGGTTGGGTGACGACGTATTTAATTTGTGCTTGTTGGAGTATCTGAAAGCGTCTTTCTGTTGGTAATTCTGGGTCGATGGGAACGTATGCTGCACCAGAATATAATATTCCTAAAACGGCTACTATTTGTTCCCAACCTTTGGACATTACAACAGCAACTAGTTGATTTTGTTGTACTCCTAGTTGTTGTAACTCTAGCGCTAGGGTTTTGCTGTAGTTACTCAATTCTTGATAGGTGAAACTTTGATTTGAGGTGACTATTGCTTGTTTATCGGGATTGAGCGCTACTCTATCGAAAAATAATTGGTGTAAAAGCGGTTGTGTGTTGGGATTGATTGAATTATCTATTAAATCAGCTGCTGTTGAGTTTGCTTGTGTAATTGTTTGGAGTTGTGTTGATGGTAGTAGTTTTCTGGTGGTATTTTGCCATTCTGTTTCATTTCCTAAGCTTTTGAGGAAATTACTATAGCTAGCAAACATATCATCAAGCATTCCCGAAGGGAATAGTTCGTCGATGGTATCCCAGTTGTAAACTAATGCTCCGTTGATTTCAGAAACTTGATGGTCGAGGTAAACTTGGGATGTTTGACTCAAGCTGTAGACAACTTCTCCTTGCCAATTTCTATTTCTAGATGATTCTTCGGAATTATTTTGTGTCAGGGTGCTGGTAAATACAACGGGCATTAATGCGCCGGTCATTCGTTGTTTTGTACGAGCTAATTGGCGCAATACTTCAACTCCACTGACATAACGGTTATCTAAATCTGACCATAATTGCGCTTGAATTATTTTTGCTCTGGTTGCAAATGTATCTTTACCGCGATTATTAATTTCTAATAATGTTGATGAGGTGAAATCCCCAACTAATTGATTTACTTGAGGATGTAATGGTAAACGATTGAAAAGGGTTAAATTTAAAGTAAATTGCGGACTATTGCTCCAATATGTGAGAATTTCGGCGAAAGCTGCGAGCAATAATCCTGAAGGGGTAATATTATTTTGAATCGCACGCTGTTTTAAATTTTTCCACAATTCTGGGTTTAATGTCTGACTACGACGGATAAATCGGGGTGTTTCTATAGCGCTAGGGTTTTTTCGTAGCGGTAGTTGAGGAGAAGCTGGTAAGGTAGCAAGTCGATTTTGCCAATAATTTACAGATTGCTGGTATTTATCAGAATTACGAAACTCTTTTTCAGCTAAGACGTAATCACGGAAGGAAATTTCTAAAGGTGGGAATTTATTCTCTTCTTGAATCAACATTACTAACTCTAGCGCTAGTATTTGTAAACTCCAAGCATCACCCATCAACACATCAAAACTAATCAAAAATCGAATTCGATTATCTTCATCCGACAACAACACAGCTTGAATATCAAACAAAGGATATTCATCCGTAGATAACACTTGATGAGAAAGTTTATCCCGTAAGTTTATTAATTCCTTATCAATCTCTTCTTCAGATGAACCGCGTAAATCAAAGGTTTTAATCTTATATGCTGGAACTTCTGGTAAAATTCGCTGTTTACCATCAGATTCCACAATCACCCGCAACATATCGTGACGGTTAATCAATTTTTGTAATGCTTTTTCAACCTGTTCGACACTTAACCCTAGCGTTTCAATTTCTCGATAACCATGAGTAGAAACATTCCCCAATTCAAAAGCTTGATTGCGTCCAATCCAGTAAGCTTGTTGAATATCAGTTAACGGAAAAGGTTCGTAACGTTGATTTAAATCCGGTACCAGTTTCGGTAACTGCGAATGTGTTGTTACTAAATTATTATTTTCTACTTGCTCAACCAATCCTGCAACCGTCGGGTTGAGAAACAAACCACGTAAAGGAATATCAACCTGTAAACTCTCATTAATTTCAGCAATAATTTTGATTCCGAGTAGAGAATGTCCCCCCAACTCAAAGAAATTATCCTGTAAACCAACCTTTTCTACATTTAACTCATCTTGCCAAATTTTGGCGATCGCCTTTTCAATTTCTGTTTGTGGTTCAACAAAAGTCGTCTCTAATTCCGGACGAATCGCATCAGGTAAAGGTAATTCCCGCCGATTTATCTTACCATTCGGCAAACGCGGTAATTCATCCAACTCCACGAAAGCAGAAGGAATCATATAAACCGGAAGTCTTTCCGATAAAAAATTCCGAACTTGTGGAATAGATATTTCAGAACTTTGATTAAAAACAACATAAGCAATCAACAGCTTATTTTCTTTATCTTTCCCAACAGTCACCACAGATTCTTGGATTTGTGGATGTTGACTCAAAGCTGCTTCCACCTCACCAATTTCAATTCGATATCCCCGAATTTTGACCTGACTATCTAATCTACCAACATATTCAATATTTCCATTGGGGAGATAACGTACTAAGTCTCCGGTTTTATAAAGATGTGAAAACCTCACCCCGTCCTGACGGACACCCCTCTCCTTGTCAAGGAGAGGGGAAAAGTTTTCTCCGTCTCCCCTCTCCTTAATAAGGAGAGGGGCTGGGGGTGAGGTTTTTTCAAAAAACGGATTGGGAATTAATTTTTCTGCGGTAACTGAAGGTTTATCAAGGTATCCGCGCATTAAACCAGCACCACCAAGATATAATTCACCAATTACACCTACGGGAACGGGTTGTAAATAACTATCAAGAATGTAAGCTTGAGTATTAGCGATTGGACAACCAATCGGAGGAGTATCCGCTCCCCCTGCTCCCTCCGCTCCCTCCGCTCCCTCTGCTCCTTGTCCCCCAACTAATGCATAAGTAGAATAAGTCGTATCCTCACTCGGACCATACAAATTAAATATCTGTTGAATGTGAGGATGTTTTTGTTCGAGCTGCTTTACTAAATTCCATTGCAAAGCTTCTCCAGCTAAGTTAATAGTATTAACTAAATTCGGAATTGCATTCAGACGAGATAATTGAGAAATTGCGCTGGGGACGGTATTGATTGCTGTGACTTGAGAAGCTTGGGGTAAATCGACTAATTCTAAAACGTTTTCTACCAGAATAATTTTTCCACCCCAACTCAAGGGTACAAATAATTCAAATACCGATAAGTCAAAACAAATCGAAGTTGAAGCTAACATTCCAGCAATAACTTCATCATTAAATACTTCCCTTGCCCAATGCAATAATGTCACTGTACTACGATGAGCAATTGCAACTCCTTTAGGTTTACCTGTGGAACCGGAGGTGTAAATTAAATATGATAAGTTGTCTGGTTTAACTTCGCTGTTGGGATTATCTGTATTGTATTGGGTGATTTTTTCCCAATCGTTGAATAACCTCACCCCGTCCTGACGGACACCCCTCTCCTTGTCAAGGAGAGGGGAAAATGCATCTTTAACTCCCTCCTTACTAATAAAGGAAATTAAATCATCTCCGTCCCCCCTCTCCTTAAT
>JBCBHT010000428.1:0-4720 GCA_038525335.1 Cyanobacteria bacterium J06621_15
GGTTTTCTTTGAAACTGTCGGGAGACGTTATATATCAATCTCTACATTACGTCCGTAGAAAACAAAACCGTCAAAATAAATGAAAAGGACTAGTAGTCCCCCAAAATTGGGGGATTTAGGGGGCACAGCTTAGATATAAATTCGGAATTTATATCTGTATTCAGCATTCAGCGACACACATGAATACATCATCAGATTATGAATATTAAAACTTTGACCTTCGCATAACGCTTCATGTGTTTAAAATGGATTCATTTCTGAAGCGAAGACTACCGCAAAATGAATATACCTTTTTTTAAATATCGTATAGCACTGCTAATAAGTATGATAATTATCGTACCTTTTGGCTATATAGTCAGGTTTTCCCAAGGATTAAACCCAGTATGGCTACATGATGTATTAGGAAGCATTGCTTATGAGATATTCTGGGTATTATTATTTGCTTTTATGTTACCTAAAGTTTCACCGTTACGGATAGCGATTGCAGTTTGCATTGCAACTTGTGCGATAGAATTTCTGCAATTATGGAAAGCACCGTTTCTAGAAGCAGCTCGTAAAACTTTACCCGGTAGACTTGTTTTAGGAAATACCTTTGTTTGGGCTGATTTTCCCGTCTATTTTATTGGCAGTTTTTTCGGGTGGGTTTGGGTCAAGTTTGTAAGCTTAAAGGTCAAAGGTTAAAGTATTAATTAGCTCTTAACTCCTAATTTCTAAATATAATTACTCAACTGTGTCCTCAATACCTTGCAAAATTTTAGTTTACAATCCAAAATCCTAAACAAAAATATCCGTTGTTGAAATCTAAAATCTTAGAATTTTGTTTATGAGAAAGCTTTATTTTTTACTTCCGGGGACAGATGATAAATTTACTTGTGGTGGTTTGTTTGCGGAACTAAAAACACTCAATCTTGCTAAAGAAATATGTGATGCTGAGGTAGTAACTTATCGTCAAAGAGAAAAAGATAAGCTTTTTTTAGACGATGTGCTTGAACAGCAAGATTTACAGAATGTCATATTTATAATTAGTTGGGGATTTGATATCGCAAAACTTGCTCCCCGGCTCAAGTCTTATAATGTTGTTTATCACGCTCATAGTGCTGGTTACGGTTTTAAACTTCCAGCAAGTATTCCAATTTTTACTGTTAGTCGCAATACTTTAGGATATTGGGGACAATTATCACCTCATTCTTTAATTTATTATTTACCCAATCAAATTAGCGATGAGTTTAATAATCAAAATCTAGAACGAGACATTGATGTTTTAGTTTTAGCTAGAAAATCTTCTGAATATCTGATTCAGGATTTAGTTCCAGCATTAAAACAAAAGTGTAACTTAGAGTTAGTTGATTACTTTGTTGAAGATATTGCAGAAATATTTAATCGCAGTAAAATTTATATTTATGATTCTGCCGAATACTGGGCACAACAGCGGGTAACTGAAGGTTTTGGTCTACAACCTATGGAGGCTGCTGCTTGCGGTTGTCAAGTTTTTTCCAGTCTTAATGGTGGACTTTCTGATTATTTAGACCCCGGATTTAATTGCCATAAAATTGCGGCTTATTCTAAAGAATATGACATGCAACGTATTCTTAAAGTTCTTAATAACTGGTCGCCTTTAAGTTTACCAGAAAGTTTTTTTCAAGAGTATCGTCGCGAGCATATTATCTCACGTTTTCAAGTAATTTTAGATGAATTAAACGGCTTCTTTGACCATAAACAAAATCATCCCTCAAATATCAAACCTTTAACAGCAATGCGTCTTGCTCAATTATCAACCAAAACAATATTAAAGAAGATAAGAAAGAAATTGGGATAGTATTAGTAAGTGGGTATGCAAAATTAATTGTGTCATTGCGAGCGACAGCGTTAGCGGAGCGTGTCCGATAGGACATAGCAATCTCAAAGTGTTGCGATTGCTTCGTTTCACTTCGTTCCACTCGCAATGACAAATGCACAATTAATTTTGCCTAAGTACTTAGTTCTTTGGATTAAATTTAATCCGTTGGTTTTCCCCTAATTTTCGGGAGACGTAGCACTGCTACGTCTCTACAAACCGTTGGAATTAATTAAATAAACATGTTTTAATACCGACGGTAAGTACGATACTTACAGACTCTACGGTTTCTACGACGGCTATAGTAACAGGTTCGACGACGATAAACCCGAACGGGACGACGGTAGCGACGACGGTAAACCCGACGGTAGCGACGACGAGGACGACGACGGTGAACTCTAATTCGACGATAACGACGATAGCGACCAGCTAATAACTGTTCTCCTGGTGTTGTTTGTATCTCTGTTATGCTCTCCTGATTAGTTGCTGACAATGCTGCATTTACAGGAGCAACCGGTAATATCGCTGAAGCTGCTATTAATCCTAAAGCTGCAAATTTAACCTTTTTTAACATGAGACTTTAAACCTTTAAATAGTTATATTTACATAGAATGATATATGACTGAGTTCACAGTTTGCTAACAAGTTTTTGATTCGTGAGCTTTATTCGCAAAACTTATCCTAGAAAAATCAAGCTATTAATTGCATTCTGTCAGTAAAAACAACTAAATAAACGATTATTCCTTATTCACTTAATAAAGTTTTTGTAAAGATTGCGAGATTGTACTGATGTATCTTCAAACTTAGTTCGTAGTTGCGCTGTCTTCGCCAAATATTTGACGCTATAAACGGAGCTTTCTCGTAGAGTAAGCGTAACTACGAGCTATAAAAAAATGTCAAAATTAATGTTTTTAGTATTAGTAATAATACGTAAACAATAATTTAAAAATGGCATTAGAATATAATCGCAAATTAAAGCCATTTTGTTTAAATGGGATTTAAAATTAAATTACTAATAGCATTTACTTTTATATTTTCTGTGTTTGCTATATTGTTCGCTATAAATAAAAGTTTCATAAAAGTAGAATTAAATCAAAATTCTGATGAATCTATTGAACAAACTGCTAATAAGTTCTTTAACCCTAAATTGCAAAAAGTTTTAGATAAAGAAGTTCAAAAAACAAAAGTCCCTGGTGCAGTAATGTATATTTCGGGACCAGAAGAGGTCTGGGCAGGAGCGTCTGGCTTTAGTGATTTAGAATCCAAAACTCCTATGAAACCAAATGACCCACTTGGGTTAGCAAGTACCAGCAAAACTTTTGTTGCAGTTGCGGTATTGCAGTTAGTAGAACAAGGTAAGTTGAATTTAGATAAAGCTATTAGCAATTATTTACCACAAAAAATAAGTACAAATATTCCTTATAGCGATGCAATTACGATTCGACAGTTACTCAATCATACTAGTGGTGTAGTTGAATATTATGACGATAAGTTTCATAAATTAACTTACAATAGAAGTCGTTCTCAATTGTGGACGGCAACGGAAGCAATCGAGTTAATTTATGGAAGACAACCAAAGACTAAACCGGGACAAAAATATCAATATTGCGACAGCAACTATATACTTTTAGAAATAATTATCGAACAAACAACAGAAAAAACTCTTGCTGAAGTTATACGCGAACAAATTTTAAATCCTTTAGGTTTAAAAAATACTTTTACCGAGTTGCGCGAACCAAATTTTAAATCAGTTGTTACTGGTTACAGTGATAGTAATAAAGAGAAAGATAAAGACAAAACTCTTTACAGTCATAAAAATTTAAACGAAGGAAATGGGCTTGGTGATGGAGGATTGATTGCAAGTGCATCCGATACCGCAAAATTTTTAAATGCACTACTTGGAGAAAAAACTTTACTCTCTCCTAAAATGCTCAAAGAAATGCTAACTTCTGTTTCTGTCAAAGATAATAATAATTATGGTTTAGGAATAGGACATTTTCAAACACCTTTTGGTAAAGCAATTGGTCATAGTGGTTGGTCTTACGGTTTTGTATCTTTAATGCTATATTTCCCTGAAAAAAATATCACTGCTGTGGTTCTGGTAAATAAGCATCAAGATGTTACCAAAAAAATAATGGAGAGGGTTTTAAGAAGTTATTTATAGCGCTATTTATTAGGTTAAAGGTAACAATTTGAAAAACCCGATTTAAAAAAAACCGGGTTTCCGAATCAATTATTAAAAGCGAAACCAATAAGTTTACTTTAATAAGCCAGCAAATACATAAATGCTGACCATAAGTAAGAGCAATGTTGTTATTTTTGTAATTTTAGTTTGGGATGTTGGCTCAATTGCTTCTCTTACTAAAATAGAAGCTGATGCACCAACCACAAAACTCAAGCCCAAAACTAAATAAGGTAAATCAGAAATAAAAGTTGAAATAGTAAGCATTATTAATGCTATACCCAACATTACCAACTCTATAAATCTCGGTGGGTTGTATTGACTTACCGAGAAGAGAGCATGTATCCAAGAGTAGCAGGTTCTTATCATAATTTGTATTTGGGGGATTGGGGAGAGGGGGAAGATATCTTAAAAGTAGCGATTAGCGAGTAATGAGTAATGAGTAATGAGTAATAAGTAACAAGTGTAAGTAATTCGTTGGGTTTAGGGAAGGTTGAACGGTACAAACGACAATATCAATATTTTTAGTAATTTACTTGCTACTTACTACTTGCTACTTGCTACTTACTACTTGCTACTCCTAACTCCTAACTCCTAACTTTTAATTCCTTCTCGCTCCAACTTTCTCGACCGTTCCGTTGACGTTGGATGCGTCTTCTGGGAGTTCAACTCCGAAGATGCGGGAAAAGGTTTTTTCTACTTTG
>JBCBHT010000429.1:0-4675 GCA_038525335.1 Cyanobacteria bacterium J06621_15
CGTCTAATACCATATCTAATAGTATTTGATTTATTGTTTGCGAATAGTTGCCATGTTAGTCCTTGAATTAATACATGAATTATATAAGCTAGAAAAAGTATCAATATAAAAATAATGAAATTTGTAGAAATGAAAATAGATAATTCATTCAAAAAATTTTGCTCTTTCCATATATAAATATTTAACCCAACTAGAATTCCTATAAATGGCAAAGTTATAATTTGAGGATAAACATTAGCCTCTATGTCTAATACTGACAAATCTTTTTTCATACATCTAAATCCCCGTGATATTAACTTATTAAGCTTGTGAATCAATCACCATCTTACTCGCTGAAAATCGCTTCTTCCCCAACCTGGACTTTATCAAGTAATAAGCAGCAGGAACGAAATAAAGAGCAAGTAAGGTAGCTCCCACGACACCACCAGCAATTGCTACTGCTAAAGGTGGCCAAAATTCTCCACCAGATAACAATAATGGTACGAATCCGATAGCGGTTGTTAGTGTTGTCGTTAGTACGTGACGGGTCGAATGTAATACTACTTTCTGAATTGCTTTGGGATTCCCGGTTTTCGCTATCGGATGATTAGAAATTGCGCTGAGAACCACAATCGAGTCATTAACAGCTACACCAATCAAACCCACCGAACCAATAATTGGATTGAAACCGAAGGGATAACCAAATAACCAGATAGAAAACAAACCCAAACCAAAGGATGCTACAGCAACTATTCCGATAACACCTGCTAGTTGAAACGAACCCAAAGAAAGTACTAATGTCGCTATCATCAAGATAATTAAAACTCCCACGGTGGAAACTAAACCACCAACAGCATCATTTCTTTGTTCTTGTTCTCCTCCGAATTCAAATCTGTAATTTGGTGGTAATGATGATTGGAAATCTTCTAATTTATTTTGAAATTGACTTAAAATTTCTGCTGGTAAAACTCCAGCACTAAGAAAACCTTGAATTGTATTAACTCTTTGTCCGTTGTAGTGAGTAATTTGAGCAAGTTCTGGTTTTAATTCGACTTTACCCAAGGAAGATAAAGGAACAGCAGCGAGAGGATTATTTCCTCGATTGTTTTGAGAATTTGCTAATAAATCTAAGGAAGTAATTTGCGATAAGTTTCCTCGTTGTTGATTTTGTAAACGAACTCTGACGGGTAATTCTTCGTTTCCTTCTAATATTGAACCACCGACGGAACCTTCTAAAGTATTATCCAATTGTTGAGCAATTGTTGTCCGATTTAATCCTGCTAAACGTGCTTGTTCTTCGTCTAATTTAACTTCTATTTGTGGTTGAATTTCATCTAAACTCGCACGGGTATGGGTTACGTCTTTTATATTTACTAAAATTTGTCTAACCTGTTCTCCTAATAATTGTAATTTTTCGATATTAGAACCATAAATCCGTAATTCTATAGGAGCAGCAAAAGGAGGTCCTTGTTCTAATTGTCTGACAACGATTCTCGCTGAAGGAAAGTTTTTATCTAGTTGGGTTTGTAATTTATTGGTTATTGTACTTGATGTCAGTGAATTTAATTGTACTAATGCTTGAGCGTAATTATTTTGTTGTTCTTTTCCACCAGTTAAGTTGTAGTAAAAAGAAGGAATGCTGCTTCCTAACAACCAATGAACTTCTTTAACTTCTGGATTATCAATAATTTGTTGACGGATTTGTTTAATTAAATTTTGGGTTTTTTCTAAAGAGACTGAAGCAGTTAATTCAAGTTCAATTTGTAATTGGTTTCTATCTGCAGCGGGAAAAAATTGTTGTTCAAGACTACCAGCTTGAATAAAACCGATGATTGGAATTAATAAAGCGAGGAAGATTGATATAACGGGTTTAGCAACTGTAAACTTTACGGTACGTCGATAGAAGCGATTCAAAATTGGAATAAAAATACCTTTTTGTAGCCAGGATTGATTTTGTTTAGTATCCCCATCTCGATGTAATTTTGCGCTGAAAGTAGGAATAATTGTTAATGAAATAAATAGAGAACAGCAAACAGCTATTATCACAGTAATTGCAATCGTTCCCACAAATTCCCCCGTACTTCCGGGTAATAATGCAATTGGTAAAAACGCTAGAACGGTGGTTAATGTCGAACTTAATAAGGGAATTGCTAGATTTTGAATACTATGATTTATCGCTGTTAATGGTTTAACCCCTTTCTTTAATTCATTTTGTACCTCATCCACCATCACAATTGCATTATCAATCAAAATTCCCAAAGCAACAATCAAACCCGTAATCGACATTTGATGCAGAGGAATATTTAACCAATTCATCCAACCAAACACCATAAATACCGATAAAGGTAAAGCCGAACTGACAATTAAAGCACTTTTCAAACCCATCATAATTACAGTGACAGCGAAAACCAAACCCGCTCCTAAAAGCAAATTTAAGATAAGACTATTTAATCGTTCCGTCACATAATTACTTTGAGCAAAAATAATCGGTAAACCAATATTTTGAGGTAAATCCGCTTTAAATTCAGCAATCTTTTTCTCAGCAACTTCCGACCATAAATCAAGTCTTGTCCCAGACTGAACGTGAACCGCTATAACAACACCAGGATGACCATTTAATAAAGCTAATTCGCTCGCTGGTTCTCTAATTCCCTTTCTAACAGTAGCGATATTTTGTAAAGTCACAAATTGACCTTGAGAACCAAAATTAATTGGAATTTGTCTAATTCTTGTTAAAGTTTCTAATTCTCCCGCAACTTTAATCAATAAATTATTATCTGTATTCCGTAATTGTCCCGCTGAAATTTTAGAATCACTCAAAGCAATTTGTTGTGATAAATCCCTCGCTGTCAAATTATAACTAGCCAAAGCTGCGGGATTTATTTCTACTATAATTTCCTCTTCAGGGTCGCCAAAAATTTCAACTTCCTCAGTCCCCGAAATTGCTTCTAAACGCTCTTTCAAAACTTCCGCTTGTCGTCGCAAAATTCCATAATTTGGATTATCATCTTGCTTCCAAGTTAAACCAGAAATCAAAGCATAAGCCTTTACTTTTACAGCTTTCAATTCTGGTTCAATAATATTATCTGGTAAATCGACCTTTGCTTCATCAACTTTATTTCTGACCCGCGTCCAAACCGAATCAACTTGTTGTTTTTTTACAGTATCTTGTAATTCAATTTGAATAATAGAACTACCAGTCCGAGAAGTAGATTCATAACTATCAATTTCTTCAATTTCCGTTAACTTATCTTCGATTTTTTCAGTCACCAAAGCTTCAACCCTTTCAGCATCAGCACCAGGAAAAAAAGTAGTAACAACAGCATTACGAGAAACTAATTCCGGGTCTTCTAATCTCGGTAATGTAAAATAAGAAGAAATTCCCCAAACAGCTATTAAGACAATAGTTAAAATTAGTAATCTAGAATTTCGATAAAATAGAGTAAACATAGAATTTGGTAATTGGTAATTGGTAATTGGTAATTGATAATTGGTAATTGTTTATTATTCTCGTAGGGTGCTGTGACGGTCATTTTTATTTATAAAGCTTAACCAAATAATTTAAAAATACCGTCACGCACCATTCTTAATAATAGATAATTGCTGATTGATAATTCACACCCGACCGATGAAAATTGATAATTGATAATTGTTTATCATTGTTGTAGAGTGCTGTGACGGTAATGCTTATTTATAAAACCTAAACAAATAATTTGAATATACCGTCATGCACCATTCAAACACTTAAAAACAGCGACTTTTTAAATACCTTTGATTATTTAGATAATTTCACACCTGATATAATCAAGAAATAAAATAACTTCAAAAAAAACGATGACACCAGAAGAAATTCAAAACACTATTCAACAAATGTTAGCCGTTCAAAGACAGATTCAAGAGAGCCAAATTAGAAATACAGCAAACATCGCAGCGAACGCACAGCAAATCAAAGAAAATGGACGCTATATTCGAGAAAATACAGAATTAATTAGAAACAATCGAGAAGATATCAGTAGCTTAAAAGACGATATAAGAAGTTTGGTTGCAGAAGTAGCTAAATTGACAGTAGACCAGAGAGAAAAATTCAATCAATTTTACGGTTATCATCAATCTGCTGACACAGAACGTTTAGATATAGTAGAAAGATTAGCCAAATTAGAAAAAGAAGTTGCTCAATTAAAGCGTCAACAAACAGAAGATTCCTAATACTTACTACTTACTACTCGCTACTCCCCACTCGCTTTACTTACTAATTGTCCGGGAACCAATCTTTGAACACCATCAACAACAATTGTGTCCCCCTCTCGAATTGTTCCCCTTACTAAAACCCTTTTTCCGTTAGTTTCTAATACTTCTATTAATCTCCGCTCTACTTTTGAATTACCATCTTTTTTATCAACAACCGCATAACTTGACCACAAACCCCGCTCTCCTTTTACCAATGCTGTAATCGGTAACCAATAACCTTCTGTCTCCACATTCTGAATAACCTTGAACCGAGCAATTTCTCTCGGTGAAACCCTAGCGCTAGAGTTTAACTGTAAAACAACTGTCCTTGTCCGAGTCGCTTCATCAACTTCCGGTAAAATCGACTTTACCCTAGCGCTATAGTTTTTCCCTCCAATCTCCAATTCCTTCTGACTCCCAATTGTTAATTTCCTTGCTAAATCAATTGGAACCCCGATTTTTACTTCTG
>JBCBHT010000430.1:0-4653 GCA_038525335.1 Cyanobacteria bacterium J06621_15
CCAGACCCCATATTTTGAATTCATCAACGTCGTAATAATGGTTTAAGCGATTAATTCACGTAATACGTAATTTACAAGATTAACAATCTCACTCCAAATAATTAACAACTAACAACTAACAACTAACAACTAACAACTAACAACTATCAACTAACAACTAACAACTAACAACTAACAACTAACAACTAACAACTAACAACTAACAACTAACAACTATCAACTAACACACATTTCTTATGAACTTACGTAAGATTATATTGATAATTTTCAGTGCAACTCTTTTAGCGGTTGCTAGTCTAGGGATAGGACAACTGTCTTATTCTTGGCTTCCTCCTCAAGCTACCGCTGAATCTTTATTGATAGATGATTTATTCAGCTTTTTGGTGACTTTGGGAGCATTTATATTTTTAGGAGTTTGTGGAGCAATTGTATATTCGATTCTCTTTAATCGTGCAGGTAAGTATGATTTTAGCGATGGTCCTCATATCGAAGGTAATTTGACTGTAGAAGTTGTCTGGACAGCGATTCCGTTTGTTTTAGTGATTTGGATTGCAGCTTATAGTTACCAAATCTATGACCAGATGTCGATTATCGGTTCGATGGAGCATCATAAATCTATGTCGATGGGTATGGAATCAGCCATTGCTGAACCTCTATCAGACTCATCAACAACATCTGAAAATCCTGAAAAAATTCAAGTAATATCGAAGCAGTGGGCTTGGATTTTTAATTACCCCGAACAAAATATCAGCAGTACAGAACTGCATTTA
Source organism: Cyanobacteria bacterium J06621_15 (assembly GCA_038525335.1). GTDB lineage: Bacteria > Cyanobacteriota > Cyanobacteriia > Cyanobacteriales > Nostocaceae > Rivularia. The sequence continues at coordinate 771 of JBCBHT010000430.1, forward strand.
CCCGTTAATCAACGCGCTCATCTAACCTTGGAATCAGAGGACGTGATACATGGTTTTTATATTCCTGCGTTTCGGGTCAAGCAAGATGTAATTCCCAACGAAACAATCAACTTTGAATTTACCCCCATCCTCGAAGGTAAATATCGACTCCGGGATTCACAATATAGCGGTACTTACTTCGCAGCAATGCAAACTGATGTGGTTGTTGAATCACCCGAAAAATATCAACAGTGGTTGAAAGAAGCTCAAAAGCGCAAACCATCACCTGCATACAATCAAGCAATTGTTGAATATCACAGAAAATCAGACCAAGCAATCGATACCAATTGGGCTACTGTTAAACCCGCTGAACCTCCTGTGGTCAATTATCACAATTAATCGGAATTGTGAATTAGAGGGGGTAGAAAGGGTAGAGGGGGAAGAAGGGGTAGAAAAACTAACTTTTATGACTCATTACCTATTACCTATTTCTAATTACTAATCCAAAATCAAGAATCTAAAATCCAAAATCAATATGACAGACACTCAAGGTCAAAAGACTGAGGTTGTACAGCAATATAAACCGAGTTTACAACCTCAACATCAACCGAAACATCATCATCCACCAACGACGTGGAAAACCTATTTTACTTTTAGTACCGACCATAAAGTAATTGGGATTCAGTATATTGTCACTGCTTTCTTATTTTTCCTCATCGGTGGAATATTAGCGATGGTAATTCGGGGTGAATTAATGACCCCAGATTCCGATTTGGTAGACCGTACAGTATATAATTCTATGTTTACCATGCACGGTACTCTAATGCTGTTCATGTGGACGTTCCCTATACTTGCTGGTTTAGCGAACTATCTCGTACCGCTGCAAATTGGGGCTAAAGATATGGCTTTTCCCCGATTGAATGCTCTGGCTTTTTGGATGGTTCCTGTTTTTGGAATTGTCCTTATGGCTAGCTTCTTTGTTCCCGGTGGTTCAGCACAAGCAGGTTGGTGGTCTTATCCTCCTGTAAGTACTCAGAATCCTACGGGTAACTTGGTCAATGGAGAGCTTTTATGGCTGGTCGCTGTAGCATTATCTGGTGTTTCATCCATTTTGGGAGCGGTTAATATTGTCACTACAATTTTCCGCATGAGAGCGCCGGGAATGGGCTTTTTCAAAATGCCTGCTTATGTATGGACAGTATTAAGCGCTCAGATGATTCAACTGTTTGGATTGCCTGCTTTGACTGCTGGTGCGGTAATGTTGCTGTTTGATTTAACCGTCGGAACTAGTTTCTTTGACCCCGCACAGGGCGGTGACCCGGTACTATACCAACACTTTTTCTGGTTCTATTCACATCCAGCCGTTTACGTAATTATACTGCCTATATTCGGAATTTTTTCAGAGATATTTCCTGTTTATTCTCGCAAACCTCTATTTGGTTACAAAGTAGTTGCTGTTTCATCTCTGATTATCACTGGATTGAGCGCAATAGTATGGATTCACCACATGTATGCTAGCGGTACTGCTGGCTGGATGCGGATGCTGTTCATGTTCTCCACAATGTTGATTTCTGTACCTACTGGAATCAAAGTATTTGCTTGGTTGGGAACCATTTGGGGAGGTAAGTTACGCTTAGACACATCGATGCTGTTTGCATTGGGTGGATTAGTAATGTTCGTATTTGCTGGTATCACTGGTATCATGCTTTCTTCTGTTCCCGTTGATATTCATGTAAATAACACTTACTTCGTAGTCGGTCACTTCCACTATGTAATTTTCGGTGCTGTAGTGATGGGTATCTATGCAGCTATCTATCATTGGTTCCCTAAAATGACAGGGAAAATGTACTACGAAGGTTTGGGTAAGCTCCACTTCTGGTTAACCTTCATCGGTGCTAATTTAAACTTCTTCCCCATGCATCCATTAGGGTTGCAAGGAATGCCAAGACGAGTAGCTTCCTACGACCCACAATACTTAGGCTGGAATGTAGTTGCTAGCGTTGGTGCGTTTATTTTAGGAATGTCTACATTACCGTTCTTACTCAACATGATAAGTTCTTGGATAGACGGTAAAAAAGCATCAGACAACCCTTGGAATGCAATCGGTTTGGAATGGTTAGTATCCTCACCACCACCAGTAGAAAATTTTGAAGAACAACTTCCGATTGTATTAGAAGAACCATACGGTTACGGTAAATTGAAACCAGAGGATTTAGTCGCTAACGCTTCAGAATTGAATTAGAGAACTTAATTAACCTGGTTTGGAAATAGAGAGGGGGGAGAGGAGGAAGAGGGGGAAGAGTGGGTAGAAATAAAAGATTAATTACTAACTCTTGACTCCTAACTCCTAACTCCTAACTCCTAACTCCTAACTCTTACCCATCACCTACTTTCGACTCCCTATAATTATTTGTCATGAGTAATACAGAAAAAGCAATCCAGCTAGAGCATGAAAATACATTCGATGAAATCGAGTTAATAAATCAAGCAAGTGTAGCTGGTCACGAGCATGATGAAGAAGGTAATAGCATGTTTGGCTTTATTGCTTTTCTTCTCTCAGAAAGCGTAATTTTCTTGAGTTTTTTCGTTGGATATATAGTTTACAAAACTACTACCGTTGATTGGCTACCATCAGGAGTTGAAGGGTTAGAAGTTAAAGAGCCATTTATCAATACAATTATTTTAGTTTCTAGCAGCTTCACTATTTACTTTGCAGAAAAAGCGTTACAAAACCATAAACTTTGGACTTTTCGCCTGTTTTGGTTATTAACAATGGCTATGGGAAGTTACTTTCTTTACGGTCAAGCAGTTGAATGGAGCGGTCTACAATTTGGTTTTACATCAGGTGTATTTGGTGGAATGTTTTATCTATTAACAGGTTTCCACGGTTTACACGTTCTAACTGGTGTTATTTTACAAACCAATATGTTAGCTCGCTCCTTCATTCCTGGTAATTATGAAAACGGTCATTTCGGTGTAGATGCAACTTCTTTATTTTGGCATTTCGTTGATGTAATTTGGATTGTTTTATTTTTACTTCTTTATGTTTGGCAGTAATCAGTGAACAGTGAACAGCGGAAATTGCGGTCTTGGGGGTTTCCCCCATGAGCAAATTTCCAAGATAGTGAACAGTTATCTGTGAGCAGTTACCAATTACTAATAAATATCACGGATTAAATGAATTTCACTGATTTCACTGATTTTATTTATTATTACCAACTACTATCAACTAAAAAATAACAAATAAATTATGATTATTTTCTCACTAATTTGATTATTACTAACAACTAACAGCTATCAACTATCAACTATCAACTATCAACCAATAACTAATAACTAAATTATGATTATTGATGACGAACTTTACGATGTAATTATTATCGGTACTGGTGCTGGTGGAGGAACTTTAGCTCGTAAATTAGCTCCTACGGGTAAGAAAATTCTTGTTTTGGAACAGGGTAAGTTTTTAGAAAAAGAAAGTTCTCAGTTAGTTGATGTGGAGGTTTTTAAGAAAGAAAATTTTCACGCTCCGGAACAATGGTATGAACTAGATGGGGATACTTTTTCTCCTCAAACTAGTTATTCGGTTGGTGGTAATACTAAAATATATAACGGTGTTCTTCAACGAATGCGAGAACGAGATTTTGAAAAGGTTCAGCACCAAGATGGTTTTTCCCCGGAATGGGAGGTTAAATACAAAGATTTTGAACCTTATTACACTGAAGCTGAAAAACTCTATCAGGTACACGGTCAATCGGGTGAAGATTTTACAGAACCCTTGAGGAGCGAAGATTTTCCCTTTAAACCAGTTGATAGCGAACCTCAAGTAGAAGATATTTGTGAGAAGGTTTCTAAACAAGGTTTACATCCTGCATATCTTCCCATCGGTGTTGGTAAATTAGGT
>JBCBHT010000431.1:0-4653 GCA_038525335.1 Cyanobacteria bacterium J06621_15
GTCGAAAGAGAATTAGCAGCAGCAAACAGAATCTTTGGAATATTACCAGAAAAACAAGGAAAAGAGTTACGATTACTTTGGGATGAATTTGAAGAGAGAGAAACAGCAACTGCTAAATTTGCAGCAGCTTTAGATAGAATACAGCCTTTTCTACATAACCGAGAAACAAAAGGTGGTACTTGGGAAATTCATAATATTAGACGCAATCAAGTAATGAAAAGAATGGCACCTGTAGAACAAGGTACCCCAGAACTTTGGAATTTTATATTAGAAGAAATTGAAAAATGTATTGTTGACGGATATTTGAAACAATCTTAATTCCTAGCGAACGTATTATTGAATCAATAACTGAAAATTGATAATTGATAATTGTTAATTGTTAACCGCCCAAGCAACAAACCTTTCTGTATAATACAAAGCCAATTGATTGCTAACACCGTTAAAAATGCTATCAAAAGAATGTTCAGCCCAAGGAATTTCTAATAGTATAGCTGTGTTTTTATCACGCAACTTTTCATACATCTGTCTGCCAAATCTTGCTTCTACTACATGGTCGCGACTTCCGTAAATCAATAAAGTTGGAGGTAAGTTATCGGCTACATAATTTATTGGTGAAGCAGTTTTATATAGCATCGGAAACTGTTGAGGAGAACCACCCAAAAATGCTTTTAAAACAGTACGAACGTTAATCGGGTCGGGGACTGGTGGTTCGTTATATCCCTGAGTTAGGTTTACCGGACCGTAATAATTGACCACAGCGCGGACTTTGGGTGTATCGGGTTGATATGCAGCCAGCATAGCCAAATGACCACCAGCAGAGCGTCCGAATAATACCATTTTGTCAGTATCTGCTTCGTATTCATCGGCATGAGAACGAATAAAATTCAAAGCAGAATTAACATCATCTAATTGAGCGGGAAACTTGTATTTTGGTGCATGACGGTAGTCGATAGCAAATACAGTATATCCACGAGCCGCCATGTATCTATTAAACTCAGGTTTTACTGATGGATTACCACTTTGCCAAGAACCACCGTAAATAAATACAATTGCTGGATATTTACCGACTTTTGCTGGTTGATAAACTTCCATATTTAACGGTACTCCTGCGGGAGTCGCAAAATTAATATTAGTTAAATGACGGACTTTGTTTAAGCTAATACCTCTAAATATATCAGTTAAAATAAAAGGATGGTTTCGCATTTTAGCTTTAACTTCAACTGGTATTTTTTGTTGATAATCTTTTCCTAATGCTTGATTAATGGCGCGATTCATTTGCGTTTGCGTCGGTACAATACTTGTTAATTGCCAACTACAAATAAATAGACATATTAAACTTAAAATACAGATTATTTGTTTTAATCGGGGTGGATAGATAAATAAGAAAGATAATATAAAAGTAATAACGTTTAATAGAAATAGCCAAGGAGAAATTTCTGGAGCAACAACTGCAAATATTAGCAAAAAGAAATTTGGTGCTGGAATTATCAGCCAAAAAGTTAAGAAAAAACTTATAAAGCTAAAGAATAATATAGAAATCAGCGTGATTCGCTGCAAAATTTGCTTGTTATTTAACATAATTGAAATAGGAAATAAAACAAAAAAATATATACCAGCCTGATTCAATAATTTAATAAATTACGGTAATTACTCAAGACGAACTAGATATTTTAGACTATTAATAGCTAAGACCAGTATAAATATATATAAATCTTTTTACTATGCCAAAAAGTAAATAGATACTGTCTTAAGGCTATAAAATTCAATAAAAATTTACAGCAAATGCAGGAACAAAAAAATACAATACTGTTAATTTTACCAGTGATATATAAAGAAAATAGCTAGCCGAATAAATTAAATATTGTTTAGGGTTTTGATAATTTTAGCTTGAAATTTGGGATTAGTTTTCTTCCTGTTGAAGTATTACAGACAGAGATACATATTTGTATGTAGTATTTAGTTGAACTTTATACTAGATGTTCGTCTGAAGCAGTATATATATATCTAAATTAATTTCCCATGTTACAAGCAGAGCAAATATTACAGCAACGCTATAAGCTAAAGCAAAAGCTAGCACAAAATTCAGGTCGTCAAACTTGGTTAGCAGAAGACATTTCAATTCAACCAGCAAAAACAGTAATTATTAAATTTTTGTCATTTTCCGAACAGTTTCAATGGCAAGATTTAAAGCTTTTTGAACGGGAAGCTGAGGTTCTAAAGCAGCTTTCTCATCCTCGAATTCCCAAATACATTGATTATTTCAATATTGAAGACTCAAATACATTTTTCGCTTTGGTAGAAGAATATATACCCGGTTACTCGTTAAAAGAATTAATCCAAACGAAACATAAATTTACTGAAGCAGAAATACAAAAAATCGCTATAGAAATACTAGAAATACTTTGTTATCTACATAGCCTAAATCCACAAGTTATTCACCGCGATATTAAACCGAGCAACCTAATTATAGGCGAAGATAAAAAAGTATATTTAGTTGACTTTGGAGCCGTACAAGATAGTTTAGCAGTAGAAGGAGCCACATTTACCGTAGTTGGAACTTACGGTTATGCACCTGTAGAACAATTCGGTGGAAAAACGGTTCCAGCTTCGGATTTATATGCTTTAGGAGCAACTTTAATTCATTTAGCGACAGGGAAAGCTCCAGCCGATTTAGAACAACAAAATATGCGGATTCAATTTCAAGATAAAGTTAGTTTAAGTCCTAATTTTATTCAATGGATTGAAAAGTTAACCGAACCAGATATTCAGCAAAGATTTAGCAATGCAACACTTGCATTAAATTCTTTAAAGAGCGGTATTGTTGTTAATCCCTCTTATAGTATTTCTAAACCGCATGGTAGCCGAATTCAGCTTACAAAATCTCAGACTAAATTAGAAATTGATGTTCCTTCAAACACAAATATACTAATTAGAATAGTAGTTTTTGCTTTAGACATTTTAGTCATTTTAACTATACTTCTAGTTCTTCTTGTAGAACCAATTTCAGGATTAATCAGCTTATTAGTAATGGGTGCTGCTCAGCTATTTCTAATTCGGATGATTGGAGGAAATTACATCAAATTTGACCGAGATAGATTTGAGATTAAATGGAAAATATTTGGTTTGACATATCGAAAACAGGTGGGGAAAACTTCAGAAATACATAAGGTAGCTTTAAAAACTACTAATTCATCAGTCGATGATGAAGCACAAAAAATGGTTTTAATACAAACAGGTGTCAAAAAATATGGTTTTGCTGGAGTACTAATCGAGTTAACTAATATTGAGAAAGGATGGTTAGTTAGAGAAATTAATGATTGGTTGAAGTTTCCCACAATAACCGAAAATAAGCAGACCGAACAGCAAGATGCATTACAGTCATTACCTCCTGTAATACGTAATTGGGTTGAAAAATCAATAGAAGCTGAAATTGAAAATATAAACACAGCTTCTAAACCATCTAAAAGTAAAATCAAATTAAATCAATCCTACGAACAGTTAGAGATTAAACTACCACCCCGAGGTTTAAGATTCAGTCATTTACCTCTAATATTAATCTGTTTCATTATATTTAATACTGCTGCACCAATAATTTTTTCTGACCCAGAAAATGCAATACTCATATTTATATTTGGTTTTTTATTTATAAGTATATTTTTATTACCTGCTTTCGTAAAACTTGACATTAAATTTGACCGAAATAATTTTACTATTCAAAGAAATCTATTTGGTCTTACTTACGCGAAGAAAATAGAGAAAACCTCGACGATTCATGATGTAATCAAAGATGAATCTAGTATTGCGGTGAACGAGCAGAATTTACCAATGGTGACAATAAAATGCGGTGTAATAGAATATAGTTTCGGCTCATTTGCTCCTCGATTAACACCTGGTGAAATTAATTGGTTAGTTAAAGAAATGAAGAACTGGTTGGGAATAAAAATCAAATAGTTTTATTTCCTATTAAGAAATATTTGTGTTTTGTTTTGAAGCATTATAAATAGTGACAAATGCGATTAAGAAAGTATATGATGATACTAGTCATCATATATTTTTTATATTTTATAAATAAAAATAAATTAGTTTCCCATGCTAGAAAAAGAAAATATATTAAAACAACGCTATAAAATAAAACAAAAATTAGCCCAAAACACGGGTCGTCAAACCTGGTTAGCTGAAGATATATCAATTCAACCAGCGGAAACAGTAATTCTCAAATTCTTATCATTTGGAGAAAATTTTCAATGGCAAGATTTAAAATTATTTGAACGAGAAGCGGATATTCTTAAACAGCTTTCTCATCCCAGAATTCCTAAATACCGGGATTATTTTGCTCTTGAAGACAGAATTCACTGGTTTGCTTTAGTTGAAGAATATATTTCTGGTAATTCATTAAAACAATTAGTTGAAACCAAAAAGAGGTTTACAGAAGAAGAATTACGAAAAATCGGTTCGGAAGTGCTAGATATTCTTTGTTATCTACATAGTCTCAATCCTCAAGTTATTCACCGAGATATTAAACCTAGTAACTTAATTCTTGGAGAAGATAACAAAGTTTATTTAATCGATTTTGGAGCGGTACAAGATAGTGTAGCAGCACAGGGAGCGACTTTTACGGTTGTAGGAACTTACGGTTACGCTCCCATAGAACAA
>JBCBHT010000432.1:0-4627 GCA_038525335.1 Cyanobacteria bacterium J06621_15
AACTAGCAATAAAGGTTTAGCTCTACTTTTGTCAGTTTTAGTAACTTGTTGTAAATAAGGATAAAATTTGGCTTTATAGAAAATCTGCTGCATTTTGACAGCAACTTCTTTTGTATTTAACTGCGATGCTTCGATTTTGAATAATTCTTTAAATTTAGAATCTTTTACAGCTAAACGAACAAATTCATCTGCAAAAGAGTGAAATACAGAACCTATTCCGGTTATAGCATTGCGAGGAATAAATAATGCTTTATCAGCAAACTTATCATTGAGATAGAACAGACGGGGACATTCAAAAGCAATTCTAACTTTAGTCGCGGTTAAATATGAATTATTACTTTTTGGAATAGATTTATTTTGATTAAGCTTGTTTTGATTAGATTTATCTTGACTAGCTGTGATTTTAAAAATATTAGTTTCATCATTAGCATTAAAATCTAATAAATAACGATGTACAGCAGCCAAATAAACAACATCCATCGCAGCATAATAAAGCTGTTTTCCTATCAGAGGACGTTTTCCCCAATCGCTTGCTCCGGATTCGGTATCAACATCGGTAAAATTACAAAGTTCTGCTGCTAAAGTTTTCAGCTTTAAATTAGATGTTTTTAACTTGTAACGAGTAATCTTTCTAGCTATTTTGAGCGTACAGGTAACATTTGGAATTAATTTACCACCAAGATATTTTAAATCAAAGCTAGAATTATGAAATACCTTTTCTATCCGGGGATTAACCATAATTTGCTCGATAAAATACCTTGCTAAATCGGGTTTATCCAACACATCAAAAACAAAAGCAAACTCCCCAGTAGAATCATTAACTTTAGCTAATACCTGAATCAAAGATAATCTCGGATTCGGAGAGCGACAGTCAGCAACTTCCGTATCCAACCAAAGAATCTTAGAAGAACGAAATTGATTAATTTGATTTATTATCTCAGTCGCATCTGTCAGGTAATGCATTTAAATAAAGTAGGTATCTGGTTTGAATATTAAGATATTGTTTTGAGAAAGGGAACAGGGAAAAGGGAACAGTTAAAAAGATATTTTTCTCTCGTTACAAGGTTCTACCTTGTAATGCATTTACAGAGGCTCTGCCTCTACTCTACTCTAAAGGCAGAACAATTAAGTCTTAATTAGTTTCTGCTCACTGCTCACTGTTCCCTGTTCCCTATTCCCTACTCCCTACTCCCTCTCTTTAAGCAACCAAACAAATCAACTGGTCTTCTAAATCCGCTTTCGGGTCAATAATTTTAACTATCCCTTCTTCACATAAAACTTGAATAAGTGATTTTATATCATCTTCACCTGCATCAGAAAACTGAGAAATACATTGGTTAATTAAAGTCGGAACACCCATAAATCCTTGAGTTTTAACTAAATTAAACAAGAAATCTCTAACTAATGTAATGTTAATTTTATTTGTCTCGTCTTCAGAACCTTCTGATTTTGCAACAATTCCTAATTCTTGTAACAAAATACATTTATCAAGAATTTGAGATTTGCGAGTTAGTTCTTGCAATTCCTCTAACTTAATAACTTTACCAGAAAGTACTAATTCTTGAGCGGCAGCAGAGTTAACCAAGTTATGATAAGTCGCTAACTGATGAACAGAAGATAGATTTGGCTTAATATGAATATTTTTAGTACCTTTGAATATTTTCCGAAACAGTTGATAACCCTTTAGTTTTGCTGTTCCTAAACTACCACTTCTGATTAAATATAAAGTTTGACAAGCATTAGCTTGAATTGCTTTTTGAGAAGCTGACATCACATTATAAAAACTTGCCATTCCCGAATCTTCCGTCCAAACAATTCCGATTCGGTTCTTTTTCTTAGATTTGGAATAACTCAAAGAATAACTAGCATATTTACCGCGTAAAAGTTTAGTTTTGATATCAGTAATTTGTAGAGCTTGTAGCGATTCTTCTAACATCCGAATCAAATCAGGTGCGGAGAATAGAGTTATTTTCTGATTTTTATCTTGAGTTTTCTTAAATTCCTTTTGCCACAATAATTGAAATTCTGCTTCAATTGTTTCAGATGATATTTTTGGTGGTAAAGGTAATTCTACAACTTTCGTAACTTTAATTACTTCCGGTTCTGGAATTGATTTAACAACTTTAGAATCAACCAGCGAGAACTTGTATTTTTTATATTCTTTTTGACCGATAACTAAAGCTTCCCTAGGGAGAGTTTTACCGCTGGGAAAGCTTTGCTGTAATAGTTTTCTATTTAATGGAAAAATAGGAGATACAGGCTGCGGTTTTACTTGTTGATGTAGCGGTTTCAGACGATAAGCCCAAAGTGCTTCCGCTTGCTCTAAATTTATACGCTTTAATCTTAATTCTTTATCGATTCTAACTTTATCGGCTTGCTGGATGCGTTCGGAATTTAATTTCCACGTATTAGTAATAATGCTAATTAAAACTAAAAAGTTTTTTAGATGGCTATTGTGAATAGTTGTATTAATATTGAACAAAGATTGGAAATCCTGAGAACCATCTTGATTGCGAGGAATATTATCTAAATTATCAAAACATAAAACAATTGGTTGAGTTTGAATTGAAATTCTACCAAAATTCGCCAAAATATTTTTTGCAGCTTCCTCCGTATCAATACAGCTTTTCACCTTTAAAATTTGCATAGACTCTTCGCTTAAGTCATCTCCCCGCAGCCATTCACAAGCAATAGGGTATAATTCCGGGTCTGTTAAATCATGAAGTACACCAAAAAAAAACTCAGGATTATATAATCCAGCTTGACTATAAGTTGTTTTCAAATGATTAATAAACTTACGTCGGTCGCTCTGCATAAATTTCCAAATACTGTCATTAAAAAGCCGCTGTTTAAGACCTCTTCTAGTAAAAGCAGACAAACTTTTTAACCATAAAATTAACTGTGATTCTTCCCGTCCTTCCGGAATTTGAATTAAGCTATCAACAGTAGAACGTAAAACATGTCTCCAAATATAATCGCTATCAGCCCAAGGACCAATATAAGCAAAAAAAGCTTTTTTATTCAGCGTCCGTTTGAGACGACCTAATAAATAACTTTTACCAGAACCAGAATCACCCAAAAGTAAAGCGCTACGACTACGATTATCCCCGTGAACTAATTCGAGAAGTGCTTCAACTTCACTAATAACTTCTTGATGAATTGAATCAACGTTGTTATCAGAATCTTGCTGTTCACCCCAAAAGTTACCCGGTTTTAAATTAATCTGGTCAAAAGGATTAAGCTCGCGTTTAATAATGTTGTTGATAGGTGTCATGCTCAAACGGTGGTAATAATAGCGAATATTTGGCAGCAGAAATCATTTAAAATTATCTAAAAGCTAATAAACCGAGATAAAGAACAGCGGTCCTCCGACACTTTGCTCAATTCCACTCTCAATTTGTTCCTGGGTATAAGCGCTAGCTTCCTGTAAAGTACTCAACTCAATTTTGTCATCAGCTTGTAGTTGAAACAGAACTTGGTCTAATTCATCCCTTGAGAGTTTTTCCTGCAATTTTTCTCGCAAATGAAACAGAGGTAAATAGTCTTTAGTACCCAAATCTTTATCTAACTTCTGGATAATTTGCAAAATTTCATCATCGGTAAAGCTGCTACCTGTAGCATCAACAAACTTATTTTCAACAGGTTCGGAAACAGATTTATAACTAACTTCTTCTTCCGACTTACCTTTCAAAGACTTTCTCAAAAAACGCAAATAATTATTTAATAAATCCAAACTTATCGTCGGATTAGTCCCCTTCTTCGGAGTAAAATCATCTCGTAAAAACTCAATTCCTCGCTCAGTCAACCAAACCTCAGCCTTTTTCTTTCTCAGCTTGATTTCGGTCTCAATCAAACCACGACTACCCAAACTTCTTAAAATTTCTTCCTTCTCAGCACTTTTCAACGAAGACTTAATCTTACTAGGAGCAACCCTAACTGAGACCTTAGCAATCTTTTCCAGTATTCGTAGTTCCTTGTCAGTAATCGGAACCTCACCCACTTCCATCTTTAACAAAGCTTGACCGGGAGGTAAAATCTTCACACCAGCAACCTCCTTAGAATAATCGATAATTTCGCGGTCACCCAAGTTTTGACAAATAGTATTCTTACCCTTAAACGACTTGAAAACATTACCACTCAAAGTAGAGCGATAATTTTCGCATCCCAACAGCTTAAGTAAGAACTTTAACTCGTTTGTATCCATACACGTAATCTTGCTCAAATCTTAATCAGCACTACTTTAGCGCGAAGACCATAAATTTGGTATTAGTTTATAGTAACCGTCATGTGCTGTTAATAGCTGCAAGATTGTTAACTGAAAAATACAACAATTTTTACTCTTGAGCAATGTATAGCGCTTCTTATTAGGTCTAAGGTCAAAGGTCAAAGGTGTAATAATTAAGGATTTTAATCTTTCTCGATGTCCTAAACTGAATACGTAGTACTCCACCACATAAGTTATGAGGAGTTACAACAACTTACTTGTAGGTTGGGTTTCACTCCGTTCAACCCAACCTACAAAAAGACTTCAAAACCCCGCAAAATTAATGTGGTGAAGTAGTAGTACTCCACCACATTAATTTTGCGGGGTCGAGAGCGTTTATAAAAAAACCGCAGAGAGCGCGGA
>JBCBHT010000433.1:0-4603 GCA_038525335.1 Cyanobacteria bacterium J06621_15
TAATTGTCCTAATAATCTTGCTCGATGATAGTGGTGTGATTTTTGTAATTCTTCTTCTAACTGTGTTGCTATTTCTTCGGGTTTTTGCTTTGCATTATCAAGCAACAAAATATATCGCTCTTGAGAATCTTTTACCGGAATTAAACTTTTAAAATAGCTTCTGTCTAAATTGAGTTTATCTAAAATATCGCGAATAAATTCGGAATGTAATTTTTCACCGACTAAATCACTAACTTGCTTATGTCTTCCCACAAATTCTAAACAAGGTGTATTTAAATATGAATGGGTAAAACGGACTCTATCTCCAATACGATAGCGATAAAATCCACCTTTTTGAGAAATAATCATTTCATAGGTTTTTCCTTGTTTTAATTGATGAAGTTGATAAACAAAACCGCTCTCATCTAGAAACTCAAAAAATACTTCATTCAATAGAGGTACGCATCCTTTAGCAGGAATCAAAGGAATAGTCATTGGTGCTTCTGTAGCAAGCAATCCCTTACCCTGGATTAAAACATTAGGAAATAAAGAACGTAAAAAATCTGCACCATCAGCAGCATTTGCACTATCCCAACAGGAAATTAATTTAAGTTCGCTCCAAAGTAAATTCCAAGGAATTCTATCTGTATTGATTTTCTCAAATAATTCATTTAATTTTGGATTGGTAGATTCTTGTTTGAATAGATTTGGCTGTAATAGCATCAAGCTTCGTTTTGCTGATATCTCATTTCTGAGTTCAAAAGCCAGCTTTTTACGGTTATTTTGAATATAATCAAGGACAACTTTTAAAAAAGTAGGACTCCAAATAGAGATTATTTCTAAGTTTTCTGATGTTAAAAGTGTTTTCGCAAGTTGATGCTTGAATTTATCAGCATCGCGTAATTTATTTAATTCCGGTGGAGAAACAAGAAAATGATTCATTAAACGCTTCAGCCATCCGTCTAAATATTCAGAATCATCCTGTAGAGATTGGGATGAAGATGTTATTTCTTGTTTTTCTTCTCCTAGTTGTGGTGAAATACAAAAGTATATTTTACCAGTATTAAAGTTAGGACCATGGGTAATTAGGTCATGTGCCCATACGCAAAACATTTGATTGAAAGAACGTCGTAAAGATTTTGTATAGGGAATTAATTTAGCAGTACCACTACTTCCAGAAGTTTTTTCATAAAAAGCAACTTTTTCTGATGTGAGTAAATTAGTGTTATCTTTTTCTTGAATATTAATCCAATTTTCAATATTGTGGTATTCTACTATCGGTATACGATGCCAATCATTAATATTTTTAACCCGTAAATATCTTCCGTAGTCGCTCTTTGCTAAATTTTTTAAAATTTGATTTTGTACTTTTTTCTGAGCAGCTTGAGGGTTTTCTAAAGCTTGATAAAATTGACGATTAGCTGATTCTATTAATTTGCTAAAGAGTTTAATTAATAAGTTCATGATAAAAAGTAATTAAAATTTTTGTTTTAAAATATCGTTTAAAGTTTTGCAATATATAGTTTTACAGACAAGGCTATATTCGATAATTACGTAACTATATATTTAATCAACTATTTATTTTTTGTAAGTCATTTTCTATAAATTTGTTTGGATATAAACGACTTTCAGCAGATATAAAAGTTTCATCTTCAATAACTACACCAGGAGCAAGGTTAGAACCTCCCCCAATAAATACATTGCTGCCAATTTTTACTTTTTTGACGTATAGCATTAAATCTTGTTTTTTTGGTTTAATTGCGTGGGAAAAAATACCGCATCCCTGACCAAAAACTACGCTATCACCGATTTCAATTAACGAACGGTCTGCGATTTCTAATCTAGGAGTCCAATAAATATTTTTGCCAACTTTTGCTCCCCACAATCTTAACCACAGTGAAAATGCTCCAGGAATCAAACGCAATGCTGATTCTAATCCGCTAAAGGTAATATATATAGATTGTATTTGATGACTTCCCCACCAAGGAGAATATTCTTCACCTTGTAGATAACTTATTCCTTCTTGAACTGGATAAAAATATTCGTGAATTTTGTGAATTAATAATGGGAATCCATAGAAAGAAAAGAATAAAGCAGTAATGCTGAAAAATCCGGGTGAATTACAAACCCATAGAAAAGAAATACATCCTAGGAGGATTACAGTCGCAGGAAAGAAGGACAGTATAGTACTTTTTAAAGTCATAATTTTCAAGATATTGGTTGTAAAATATGTACTGTAATATCTTTTCTAGCAGCTTATGAATTAAGATTTTTAATCAATTCAGCATTGCTTTAAAATATTTTTACTATGCTTTCAGAATACCTGTATTTAGCTCGTCTGCTATTACTTAAGCAAATAATTGAGATTGTCAGTACAAAAAATACAATCTAAGGGTCTAATCATCACCATAGGTATTCATCCTATTGAGTACTAATACCAATTCCTGTTTAGACACGTATAAATCCGGAATATCAGTATCTTCGACTACAATTTCTTTAAGTTTTCTGTCTCTAGTGTGAAGTAAAAACAATTTACGGTGATTGTTAGCTTTTAGTCAGGACATAATTTCAGGAGAGCGATAAATAGTTTACTACGAACCCATCCGCTACTCTTCGAGATGATTCCGAATATTTTAAAACGGTAAGAATAATTTTCTCGTGAGAGATAGAGAATCATTAATTCCCAAAGAATCAGGTAAATAATCGAATTTGTAATAAGTTCCGTGAATCAAGTCCCAAAATTTTAAATTCGCACCGTAGTTACCTTTAATACAAATCCCTGAATGATGCCAAGCATGGTCTTTGGGTAAAATTAACCACGGAGATAACCAGCAATATACCCAGGAATTTAATTTCGGTGTAAAGTTACTGTGTCGCCACAAATCCAAAGCTGAACTTAAACTGATTCCTAAGATATACCATCTAGGTTCATGTAGTAAATACAGGAATAATGGGTGAATCCATAGATAAACAATAAAAAAACTTGTCCATAAAGTATTTCGGGAAGTTCCTAATACATCCATCTCCGTTACGGTATGATGCACTTGATGAATAAACCACAGTTTGCCAGTATGGAACAGACGATGATTCCAGTAATAGAGATAATCTACAAATATGAAGCTTATTGAGAAAGCCACGATAGGATAAAGATTTAGTGAACCACGAGCATGTGGTAGTAACCACTGGTAAAGTTGAAACACTATAGCAATCTGTAAAAACGGGATGATAATTCCTTGAAAAAATAATCCAATTCCGTCTAATAACCAATCTTCACGACTCTTTTTCCAGTAGAGGAAGGGTTGCTTGCTATTTGTAGCAGTTAATGCTAGCAGAACTACGAACGTAAAGAAAATTAACATATTGATAAATCAGTTTCAATTTATACGATTTCTAGGCTGTATAGTCGCTATACTTTTGACAGGTTCTACCTGGGAATTTTTTTGGAAGTGGCGCAGCCACTTCTTTTTTTTTGTGGATGTTAAACTAATGAAACTCACCAATTAAACCCAGAATTTCACCTTTAGAGATTTATCTGGAAGCTTTCTCGGGTCTTTCCCCATTGCTATTTGATTCCGAATCGATTCTACAAAAACATGAATTGTATCAGCAGGGGTATTTGCAAAATGGGTTCCATACTTTTCGATTACTTCCCACTGAATTTTTAAAGCTTCAATATCTTGCTTGATAATATGTTGTGTAGTCCAGTGTACTAAGGGTTTTGCTAATTTATTCCAAATCCCATAATTATAGGTGACGTAGGTGTAAACCAAAGTGGAATCTTCTGTTTCCGGAACACAGTGACTGGTGATAAACAATCTTCTGTTGGTTGATATATTGTACTCAACGCTGGTAACATTCGGCATATGAAAGCTATCAATATGTCGAATTTGAGTACCTTTTTGATTGAGAAATTTTGTAAACCAGCCTAAGTTAGTTGTTTCGTTACGATATTCTGCAAAAACGCTACCGTTATGTCTTTCTACAGTCATTTCTAACTGTTGTTGAGTTGACTTACGAAAGATTCCCGGATGAACGGAAGCTGTATGAGGGATATCAATAAAATTCTCAGCACAGTTGGTAACGTTGTTTTGAAACCGATTGATTACTTTGACAGTTTCCCACCCCGGTTGTTGATAAAAAGGCATTTTGAAAGGTTTAAAATCTTCTGAGGGGTCAGAAGACAAACGCACGTAAATGTAGCCATCTTGTTCTAAAGTTTGATAAGTTTGACCTTTTCGCATTTTGTTTTGGCAGAAATCATCTCCTTCCGAAGGTATGGTGACAACTTTTCCAGTATTATCGTATTCCCAACCGTGGTAAGGACATTGGATTTTTCCCTGACAAACTTTACCTTTAGATAGACGACTATTTCGATGAACGCACCTATCTTGTAAAGCAACGGGTTTACCATCAATTCCGCGAAATATTGCTAACCACTCACCTAAAACTGTTCGTGAAATAACTTTATTTGGTTTTAATTGATTGCTGAATGCAACAATATACCAAAAATCTGCAAATCTCATATATTGGTTGTTAGTTGTTAGTTGTTATAGGAATCCGATTTGAATATTGTTAGCGCAGCGTGTCCGATAGGACATGAAAAATTAGGTATTTGTAGGGTGCG
>JBCBHT010000434.1:0-4601 GCA_038525335.1 Cyanobacteria bacterium J06621_15
TTATTTGAAAACCCTTCAAGGAATAATTCTTGCTACGATTTACTCTAAATCCGATATTTCTGATGTTAGTAATGAAATAATTGAAGAAGCAATTGCACAATATGAACAAGAAACCCAACTAGAAGATAACTCAAGCTAGCAGTACAGACTAAATCAAAAATAGAGTCGCGACATTAGTTTAGTAACAACGACATCTAAAATTAATCAAAAAGCCAGCAGTCGGATTTGAACCGACGACCTACGCATTACAAGTGCGTTGCTCTACCACTGAGCCATGCTGGCATGAGTCGTAACCATTTAGTATTATACCGGAAAATAGAATATTGTAAAGCCCTAATCTGATATCAATCAATCAAAAGCTCTCATCAAAGGTGATTGATGTTTTTTATCTGCCTAGAGAATGATTTACCCAAACTTGAAGACCAAGTTACCGTAATAACAATACAAATTGTCAAATATTAAAAAAATTAAAACTTTGTTGCTACCGCTACAAGTTATCTTAATTCAGTGAACGGTAAGCAGCGGACAGCATGATAATTCCGAGACTGGTAACTGTCTTGGAAATTTGCTCATGGGGGAAACCCCCAAGACCGCAATTTTCGCTGTTCACTATCAACTATTCCTAAACGTAATTGAAAAAAGTATGACAGCGTTAAGCCATAGAGATTTATTGAGCATAGCAGATTTGAGTCCGCTGGAAATTGAAGAACTTTTGCAAATGGCAACTCAGTTAAAATCAAAAGAATTGAAGTTGCACTGTAATAAAGTATTAGGACTTTTGTTTTCTAAAGCTTCTACCAGAACAAGAGTCAGTTTCACGGTTGCAATGTATCAACTTGGAGGACAGGTTATTGACCTCAATCCTAATGTTACTCAAGTTAGTCGCGGCGAACCAATACAAGATACTGCTAGAGTTTTGGATAGATATCTTGATATTTTGGCAATCCGTACCTTTGAACAGAAAGAATTACAAACTTTTGCCAATTATGCTCAAATTCCGGTAATTAATGCGCTGACAGATTTAGAGCATCCCTGTCAGATTTTGGCGGATTTGTTAACTATTCAAGAGGAATTTCAAACTTTAAAGGGTTTAACTTTAACTTATGTTGGCGATGGTAATAATGTCGCAAATTCTTTGATGCTCGGTTGCGCTTTGGTCGGAATGAACGTGAAAATCGCTACTCCAAGCGGATATGAACCTTCTGCAAATGTTGTGGAACAAGCACGCTCAATTTCAGGTGGAAAAACTGAAGTTGTGATTACCAAAGAACCTCAAATAGCTGCAAAGAATGCTAATATACTTTATACTGATGTATGGGCAAGTATGGGACAAGAAGAAGAAGCAGACGACCGAATGCCAATTTTCAAACCCTACCAAATTAATCAGGAATTGTTGAGTTTTGCTGACCCAAAAGCGATTGTCTTACACTGTTTACCAGCACATCGCGATGAAGAAATTACAAATGATGTTATTGAAGGCGAACATTCGCGAGTTTGGGACCAAGCAGAAAATCGACTCCATGCTCAAAAGGCTTTACTTGCTAGCATTTTAGAAGCCGAACCTCTTTAAATTTTGGATTTTGACAGCGGATGCTTTTGTTTTAGATTTTGGATTATAACTAGCCAAAAAATCCAAAATCTCTCGACCTCTACATTATGAATTCAAAATTTATTTAAAAAATTGCAATATAAAAGCCAAAAAACTTTGCAGTTATGATGAAATATGTAGTACTAATGTTCTAGGGACATTTGTATTTTACTTCCCTATAAATTTATGGAAAAACTGACAGAAGCACAAAGAGAACTTTACGATTGGCTGACGGATTATATCCGAATGCGTCAGCATTCACCTTCAATTCGTCAAATGATGCAAGCGATGAATTTGAAATCACCTGCACCTATTCAAAGTCGTTTGGAGCATTTACGCAACAAGGGATATATTGAGTGGAGTGAAGGTAAAGCTCGGACTATTAGGGTTTTGCATCCAGAGGAACCTGGTGTACCGATTTTAGGGACTATAGCTGCTGGTGGTTTAATTGAACCTTTCACCGATGCAGTTGAGCATTTGGATTTTAAAGAAATAAAATTACCATTCCAAACTTATGCTTTACGGGTAACTGGTGACAGCATGATTGAGGATTCCATTGTTGATGGAGACATGGTATTTCTGCGTCCGGTACAGGAACCAGATATGCTCAAAGACGGTACTATCGTTGCTGCAATGGTAGACGGACACGGTACGACATTAAAGCGGTTTTATCGTACAAGTAGCGAACGTGTTACTCTTCAACCTGCAAACTCGAAGTATCAGCCGATTGAAGTTGATGCTGGTGAGGTGCAGGTTCAAGGTTCCTTGGTTGCTGTTTGGCGTAATTATAGTTGAATTGGGAATTGGGGAATAGGTTAGAGGTTAAAGGTCAAAGGTCAAAGGTTAAAGTTAGGAGTTAGGAGTTAGAAGTTAGGAATTATCAGTATTAAGCAACAAATTAGTATTTTATTTGCTTCCCCCTCTTCCCCCTCTTCCCCCTCTCTCTTTTATTATTAATTGCTAATTATTACCAGGGTTGCTCCATTTTATGTATCTGACGCAAAAAAAATATTTTAATAAATCAAATAAACTAAATAAATCAAGTACTTTTAGTTTAAAAATTCCCTATAAAGCAGGGGAGAAGAAGGGTAATTATCAAGCAAAACAACCCTTACCGGGATGTCCGAAAATTCCACCGTCTTTGCAATTGCGAAGCTATCAAAAGCAAGCTGTAAATAACTGGTTTGCGAATAATGGTAGGGGTACTTTAAAAATGGCAACCGGTAGCGGTAAAACTATTACAGCTTTAGCAATTACTTGGGAATTATATAGTCAAATTAATTTGCAGGTATTGCTGGTAGTATGTCCTTACCGTCATCTTGTGACGCAATGGTCGCGGGAATGTGAAAAGTTTGGGTTGCAGCCGATTCTAGCTTTTGAAAATGTCCGCAATTGGCAAACCCAACTTTCTACGCAGCTTTATAATATCGGTTCTGGTTCGCAACAGTTTCTTACTGTTATTACTACTAATTCAACTTTAATAAGTGATGGTTTTCAATCTCAATTGAAATACTTTCCTCAAAAAACTTTGATTATTGGTGATGAAGCACATAATTTAGGTTCGCCAAAGTTAGAGGAGAGTTTACCGCATAATGTCGGGTTAAGATTGGGATTGTCTGCAACACCAGAAAGATTTTTTGATGAGCTAGGTACTCAATCTATATTTGAATATTTTGGTACGGTTTTGCAACCAGAGTTCACTTTGAAAGATGCGATTAATCAAGGTGCTTTGGTACGCTATCTTTATTATCCGATATTGATAGAATTGACTGAATCTGAAAGTGTTGCTTATTCAAAGTTGACGCAAAAAATTGGTCGCGTTTTGATGTACAAGCAGAAAGAATCTGGTGATTTAATTAATATTGAAGACAATGAAGATATTAAATCTCTATTGATTCAGCGTGCTAGGTTAGTAAGTGCTGCTGAAAATAAATTAAATGCTTTACGAGATTTAATGTCGAGTCGTCGCGAAACTAGTCATACTTTATTTTATTGCAGCGATGGTTCTCAAGAAGCGGAAGGACGTGCTAATTTGCATCAATTAAAGGAAGTAACTCGGATTTTGGGAGTGGATTTGGGTTATAGAGTTAGTTCCTATACAGCGCAAACTTCTTTGATGGAAAGGGAAGATTTAAGAACTCAATTTGAAATTGGAGAATTGCAGGGTTTAGTTGCTATTCGCTGTTTGGATGAAGGGGTTGATATTCCTGCGATTAAAACAGCAGTTATTTTGGCAAGTTCGAGCAATCCCCGTCAATTTATTCAGCGGAGGGGACGTGTTTTACGTCCTCATCCCGGTAAGGAGCGTGCAACTATTTTTGACATGATTGTCTTACCTCCGAATTTAGATAGAAGTACTTTGGAGGTGGAGCGTAATTTGTTGAGAAAGGAATTGCGTCGATTTGTGGAGTTTGCTGATTTAGCTGACAATGCTGGTGAAGCGAGGATGATATTATTCGATTTACAAATGCGGTATGGGTTGATGGATGTTTGATTCAAGTATCAGATTTCTGAATTAAGTTGAATTAAGTTAAAAAAAGTAAATTTTTATTTTTTAACCAACGAAAAATTGCCGCTGTATGAGATACTGGAAGTAGATGATTATAAAATATGTATTTTTTATAATGGGGTGGTGACAAAATTTTTAGAGAAGGCAATATTTCCCATTATTTAAATATTTAATTTCATAATTGCATTATACCACAAAAGCGCTTTAAAAAATATTTTTTTCAGGGTAAATATTAAAAAATTAGTAATAGAAATAATAAAGTAAAAGTATAAATCAATTTGCATTTGATTATACACAAAATTTGGTTAATAAAAGTGATTTGCGGTTTTAAATCATACATTTATCTGACAATTAGCTATTAAGAATCACAATTTAAAAGCATAATCCGAGCAAACATCGTTACAGTGAGTTTACGGATAACAGACTATAGGGCAGACGGGTAAAATATAGCTTAAATTGCTATAGAAAAATCCCTATGAAAAAACAAGATAATCAACATAATAT
>JBCBHT010000435.1:0-4588 GCA_038525335.1 Cyanobacteria bacterium J06621_15
ACCAAATTTCACTAATTATCTGTTTTTTAGCTGCGGGAATTACCGGATTTCCAGATAAAGCAATGTCTAAAAAACAGGCTGCTACTGAATTGAATTTCACTATTCCCAGTCAGCGAAAAGTGAAGACGAAGCAGTTTGAGACAAAAAATACAGAAGAATTTAATATTTCTCAGTCACTTACTGAAACTGATAATTACAACTCATTAGATGAAAATCCGATGGGACAGGTTAACTCGGTTTCTCAATTTAGAGACGTGCAGCCAACAGATTGGGCTTTTCAGTCTTTGCAGTCGTTAGTAGAGCGCTATGGATGTATTGCTGGTTATCCAAATGGAACCTATCGAGGAAACCGTGCTTTAACTCGTTATGAATTCGCTGCGGGTTTGAATGCTTGTTTGGAAAGAGTTAATGAGTTGATTGCAACAGCAGCAAGTAATATAGTCACCCGCGATGATTTAGCAACGTTACAAAAATTGCAGGAAGAATTTGCTGCTGAATTAGCTACATTGAGAGGACGAGTTGATGCTTTAGAATCTCGCGCTGCTGATATCGAAGCCAATCAATTTTCCACAACTACTAAACTCAGTGGAATTACGATTATTGGTATTCAAGGAAGGGGTGAAAACCGTGGAGATGTTTCTCCTAGAAATGGTGTCAGGGACACTGATGACCCAGGAACGAACATTAATGTCGTTAACTTTAATCAGCTATATCTAACCAGCCAGTTTAACCCGCGTAGTTTCTTAGTAACTGGTCTTTTAGCTGTAAATGGTTCATCAAGACCGAGATTGACCGATGACTTGGAACTTGGATATGAAGGTCCTCCAGGAAATGATTTGGCTTTAAGTGACCTGCATTATCATCATCTTCTAACTAAAAACTTAGCAATGATGGTGGGGACTAAAGGTGTTGATATGGTGCGCTCGTTCAGAGGTCCCAACCGTGCTGAAGATGCAGCTAACGGTCCTTTATCATTTTTTGCACAAAGAAACCCGATTTTAAATTTAGACTTTGAGAATGGTGGTATTGCTTTTGATTGGCAATTTGCAAAACGAGCTAGCCTTCAAGCAATTTATAGCGCTAGGGATATAGCAAATCCGGGTAATCGCGCAGGGTTATTTGATGGAAATACGACTGCGGGTGCTCAATTTTTACTTACACCTGCTAAGACACTGGACGTAGGTTTATACTACGTTAACAATTATTCGCCTACTGGTTTCTTGAGTTTTTATGCTGGTGACCAATGTTTAACTGGTTTAACTTGTTCAGTTGGAACTACAGCACCTTCTGTTGGAACTTCAAGACCTTTACAAACAAATGCTGTTGGAGCCACTGTTAATTGGGATGTTTCACGAGGAGTTACATTAGGTGGTTGGGCTGGTTATACAAATTCTCGTATTCCTGGAGAATCAGGAAATGTAGAAACGACGAACTACATGGTTTATCTCAATTTTCCTGATTTATTTGGTAAAGGAAATTTGGGTGGTCTTTATGTAGGACAGCCACCGAAAATTGTTAGCAGTGATTTACCTGTAGGTAGCAATGTACCAGATTTATTAGATGGAGGGAATGGAAGTAGTGGGGGACAACCTGGAACAACCACTCATATTGAAGCCTTTTACCGTTTGCGACTGAACGATAATATGAGTTTGACTCCAGGAATTATTCATATTATTGAACCCGACCATACACCTGATAGCGATTCAATTACTATTGGTATTTTAAGGACTAGTTTTACGTTTTAATTATAGGGAGTAGGGAATAGGGCATTGGGCGTTGGTGTTTGTATTAATAATCAATACAGTTTTTCAGGATGTTTTGTCATTACTTTTTTGGCAATTTTATTTGTAGGGTGTGTTGTCGCGTTAGCGCAACGCACCATTTATTATTCAAGGCTTAGGTGCGTTAGACTGAAGTCATAACGCACCCTACAGACTACTTTTTTGATAATTTTAGGACTTACGCAACGCACCATTCATTATTCAGGTCTACAGATTATTCAAATAAATATAATTTACTATTTCCGCTGCCCAATACCCAACTATTTTATATATAAAGAATTCATATAGTTAGACAAAATAGTTGAATATGCGGTCGTAATATTTTGAAAATCTTAGCAATAAAATAAATACCTTGTTTCAGTATTTTTCCTCTTGGAAAGAATATTGATTTAGTACTACATTTTTAATAGTTGCGCTATAAACGCATGTGTTTAAAACAATTAGATTTTCAAAGTGCATTTATGAATCGTATATATCGTTTAGGCACGCGCAGCAAATCTTTTTGTTAATTAAGAATTTTAATTTTTCTTGTCTCGTATCTAGTTGCTTTATAAAAATATTTTTTAATGCAACAAAGATATTTAAACAAGTTTTTTTATCCAATTTTAGAAGCAATTAGGAATTAAAATGCCTCAAAATACTTCTTGTCTGCTTGCGTTAGCTTTAGCAGTTAGTTCTGCTTTGGTTTCAATCCCATCTCAAGCGCAAACAGCAACAGAAACCAGCAGTAATATTACTGCATCCTCCCAAACTTCTGTAAATAGTAAAAGCACGATATCGAAATTGAAAAAATCTAAAGCTGTTAATCAAAACAAGGCTATTAGTATTGCTCAATCCGGTGCTTCAGAAAATATTAATAAATCTCCACGGGAAAGAAATTGGCTACATAGTCGCATTGGATGGTTGAAACAGTAAGGGTTAATAGTTAAAAGTTAAGAGTTAGGAGTTAGGAGTTAGGAGTTAGGAGTTAAAAATAAATTCAAGTAATTAACATGTAATTAAATGTAGAGACGTAGCATTGCTACGTCTCTTGATGTTTTATAGTGTTCTTAGTCTGTTTTTAGGTGTTTTGGCGCTATGAGCGGAGCTTTCTCGCAGAGTAAGCGCAACTACGAACGTTTAATTAATTTCCTACACAAACCTGTTCGTAACGTCTTCCTGCGCTTTCCCAGGTAAATTCTGCTTCTACTAATTTTCTGGCGTTGTAAGATAGTTCTGCTCTTAGTTGAGGATTTTCAAATAACTGACTGATAGCGTTTACGTATTCTTGCGGTTTATTGGCTCGTAATGCTCGCAATTCTACGCTGTCACCATCTACAGCTAATCCTTCTAAACCTCTATCGCTTCCGACGACTGGTATACCAGCAGCCATTGCTTCTAAGGTTTTGTTTTTGATTCCGAAACCAGTCCGCATTGACACTACACAAACTGTGGATTTATGTAAATATTCTGCCATTGAGGGGACTTTTCCGGTGACGTTGACTCCAGGTTTTTCTTTGAGAGCTAATACTTCTGCTACCGGACGAGAACCGACAATATCAAAGGTTGTATCGGGATATTTCTTTTGGATTTCTGGTAAAACTTGATTACAGAAAAAGCATACAGCATCGATGTTTGCTAAATTGTCCATTGCACCGATAAATACTAAACGATGTCCCCCTGGGTCTGATATCCGGTTGGGGAACATGACTAAATCTACTCCATTGGGAATCACCATCATTTCACTTTGTGAGTTGAATTCCCGTAATTGAATTTTGTCTTCTTCTGTTGTTGCTACGATTGCTGAAAATTTATTGCAGTAGGTTTTTTCGTAACGACGAAGTAAAGGTAAATTTATTTTATCTCTTAAAGGTTTTTCAGATATACCGTTTTGTAATTGATTGAGACAGGTACCGTATACCGAACTGTGAACGTTGACTACGGTACGGATTTTTTTACGGAAACTAGGACGAATGTAGATTTCATTAACGCTATGTTCGCTGGTAATAGTGTCGCAATTACCCATTTCTACGTAGTTATCAATCCAGTTTTGCATTTCTGTAGAGTAGCGATTTAATACGCTTGGGGGGATACCTCTACGGACAAATTTAGTCAGACGCTGAAATTTTTTCAGTATTCCTCCGGTGGTACCAGAGTCATGGGGACGATTAAAAAGGACTAGTTTATCCACACAATCCCGTAATCCTGCAATTTCTGATTCAGTAACTCCGGGTTCGGGTTGAGTCACTAAGGTAATTTGATGATTTTTAGCTAAATACCTAAGTAAATTAAATGTTCTAACTTGAGTTCCACCACGAGTAGGTGGATAAGGAAATGTAGAGGATAACATTAATATGTTCATAGAAATAGTGGTAGCTTTTAGTTTGAATAATTAGTTTTTTGTCTATATAAAATACTGCTTTTTATTGATTAATATCCGGATAATATTTTTGCTTTTTGAATATAGACAATGATTAAAAATGTTATTGACTTTGAAATACTATGATAATTAAATGAAGCAATTAATGTCAATAATCAAATATATTCAAGTCTTGCTATACAAATAATATAAATATTAAACACAATCTATTAATTGTTTGTTATACAGAATAGATATTACTTATTTTATTTAGGAGAAAATAAATGAATATTTTATTGATGGGTTATTATGGTTTTCATAATGTTGGCGATGATTTATTTTTACGTCAATTAATCGATTATTTTGCTAAAAAACAAAATGTAAAAAATATATTTGTCTTTTGTCAGGAAGATTATTACGAGCGTACTAATGATAAGGTTCGCTTTTTTGCTGCTAACAAGTTATCAAA
>JBCBHT010000436.1:0-4588 GCA_038525335.1 Cyanobacteria bacterium J06621_15
CAAATAATGGGTCTTCTTATAGACCATATAATTCCTGATGCAAACCGCAAGCTATTAGTTCAGATGGGTTTGGGTTTATTAGCAGCTAGCTTTGGAATAGTCATATTCCAAATTACCCAAAGCTTTATTCTATTGCGACTCCAAACCACGGTTAGTTTTGATATTCAAGCTGCTGTTTGGGATAGACTCCTCAAACTAAAACCTACCTTTTTCCGAGATTATTCCACAGGAGATTTACATAATCGAGTTTCTGCAATTACTCAAATTCGCTCTCTACTTAGCGGTAGCATTTTACGAACTTTACTTGCTAGTTTATTTTCCCTGCTAAATCTGGGATTGTTATTAGCTTATAGCCCACCTTTAACATTAATTGCTCTTGGAGTGACTTCGGTAACGATAATTATAACTACTGTATCCAGCCTAATTACTCGACGGAAAATGCGTTCCCTCCAACAGCTTTCTGGAGAAATATTTGGGCTGAAAGTGCAATTGCTCAATGGAATATCTAAATTAAGAGTTGCTGCTGCTGAGTCGGAAGCCTTTTATTGTTGGGCAAAAAAATATACTCAGCAGATGAAATTAATATTAAGTACTCAATTAATAGAAGATATAGTCTCAGTTTTCAATATTATATTGCCAGCAGTAAGTTCAATTTTGCTGTTTAGTTTTGCTGTTTCTTTAATTGGACAGTCCCAAGAACAAACAGGATTATCCACCGGTACCTTTTTAGCCTTTAATACCGCTTTTGGTACATTTATCCGTAGTGCTACACAATTAAGCAACATTGTAATTGATATTTTAGAAATTAATATATTATGGGAACGCGCTCAACCGATTTTAACAGCCAAACCAGAAGTAGATATAAATAAACATCAGCCAGAACAACTTTCTGGAAATATCAAAATAGAGCAAGTAAACTTCCGCTACCGTAACGATAGCGCTCTAGTTTTAGATAATATCAACTTAGAAATAAATAGTGGAGAATTCATTGCCATTATCGGAGAATCTGGAAGCGGAAAATCCACAATTATGCGATTATTATTAGGCTTTGAAACCCCAGAATCGGGAACTATATATTACGATGATAAAGACTTGTCTGGATTAGATATTGCAGCAGTACGACAACAGTTAGGGGTAGTGCTACAAAATGGCAAAATAATCAGCGGTTCGATTTGGGAAAACATTGCTGGGGGTGCGATTATTACTATAGACGAAGCTTGGTCAGCTTTACAGATGGCTGGATTGGCAGACGATATTAAAACAATGCCAATGGGAGTACATACAATTATTTCAGAAGGAGGTGGAAATCTTTCTGGGGGACAGCTACAACGGTTATTCATCGCTCGTGCTTTAGTACGAAAACCCCAAATTTTGCTGTTTGATGAAGCGACTTCGGCTTTAGATAATCGTACCCAAGCAATTGTGACTCAAAGTTTAGAACAGTTGGGAGTAACTCGAATTGTAATAGCTCATCGTTTGAGTACTATCCGTAATGCAGATAGAATTTATGTAATTCAAGGTGGAAAGATATTACAGCAGGGAAATTTTGAAGAATTGGCTGGTATAGAAGGGTTTTTTGCTGAATTAATGGTGAGACAGATAGCTTGATATTAGCCCCCCTACCCCCAATTCTGGGGGAGATTAGCTCTCCTAACCCCAGCTTTGGGGAAATTAGCCCTCTTAACCTCAACTTTGGGGAATTAGCCCCCTTAACCCCAATTCTGGGGGAGATTAGCCCTCTCATGGATAGGGTTTTTCAATTGGACTTATTTTTTTGGCTTTAGAACTCAAATCATCGGCTAGAACCTTGAAACTACCTTTAGTACTTGAGAAAATTCTCAACTATTTTCCCAAAACCTAAATGCCTACCCCTGAAAGGGAGATTAACCCCCCTAACCCCCAATTCTGGGGGAGATTAGACTTCAAAGTCCCCCATTATTGGGGGATTTAGGGGGCAATATAATGTATTTAGGGGACGATATAATAAAGAGAATAAGAGTATATAAGAATAAGATTTTAACAAGTGAAGAATAACTTTAGAATTCGTGGTACAACTCCGGAAATAGAGCAAGCTGCACGGAAATTAAGAAAAAACCTCACACCAGCAGAAGCTCGTCTATGGGCAGCACTACGAAATAAGCAACTTGAAGGATTACGTTTTCGCACTCAACACCCCGTAGGGAATTTTATTTTAGATTTTTATTGTCCTTCTTGTAAGTTAGTCGTGGAAGTTGATGGAGAAATTCACGCGTACCAGACAGAATACGATGATGCTAGGACTACCAAATTAACTAATTTTGGCTATAGAGTTCTCAGATTTACGAATGAACAGGTCATGAATGATTTACCAAGTGTTTTAGCAGAGATAAAACGTGTTGCTCTTCTATCATCCTAAAACAGATAATTAACCCCCTAACCCCCAAGTTTGGGGAGAGATTAGACTTAAAAGTCCCCCAGAATTGGGGGATTTAGGGGGCAATATAATGGATTCAGGGGTCAATATAATAAGTATCACAACGCAAAACTTTGATGAAATTAAAAAGAAAATATTAAACCCCCAACAATTACTACTGTGTGAGTAAGCAAAGTCGGGGGTAATAAATCCTTCTAATCTGCTAATTTAATAAAGGATTTTCCAGATTTTATAGATTTAAGATTGCTAGGTGTAACTGACCTTCATTTTTCCGTAATTGAAACTTACGTTTCCACCACTGACTTGCGATAATTCACTATATTCAATTTTTTGTATCTCACTCTCCTCTAGTATTTTCTGATTTATATTTTTTTCTGGTTCTGATTTCTTCTTGATATTCATCTACTTTTCTCTTGTCCTAAAATGTGTATTAAAAATCTGTATTAAACGTAATGTACAGTTTTTATAATTAAAGTCCTAAATCATTTACAACCACATAATCGACCCAAAATTATCCCCAAAAGTCTCATTCCATCGGACAACAACTTCAGCGATATTTTCATCCATGGATTTTAGGTCAGGACCTTCTGCTCCTCCACTTAAGTCTTCTAGTTCTTCTAATTCCAGCTTTGGGAGTTATTGCAGTTCTTTCCCTACAGCAGTACTAGTATGATGTTGGATAGAATTTTTTCTGAAAATCATTTTTTCTCTTCTTTATATTGTGTAAATTGTAAATTTTGAAAAAATTAAAAAATCTGCATTGCAGTTCCTAATTAATTCAATATTTTTATTCGACAATTTCACTATAGCTTTGATGATTTTGATTTGTTATTAGGATAAATACTGTAATTAACAGATTAATAAATTGTAACTACTGTTTTAGTCACTATGGCTTAGTTTCAGAATATGATTTTTTATAATATTCGTACATATTTCATATTATTGAATATCTTATGTATTCTTTTTATGTTTAATCTATTTTGATTGTGAAAATTACTGTTAATCAACTTTTATTTTTTTATTTATTCAATCAAAACTTTAGATAAATTAAAACTAAAAAAATCAAACCCCCAAAATTGCTACTTTGAAAGTCAGCAAATTAGAGGGTCATTATTCGCTAATTAGCTTTACGATAAATTTTCTAAAACGGTGGTATAGTTGTTCTTTGAATCTCCCTAACAACGAAACGAGCACCACTTACCAAATCCAATTCATCTAATTCTAGTTTTTCTAATCCTATTTTTGGCGATTCTTGGAGTTCTTTATCAGCGACAGTGTTAGTATGATTTTGAATAGAGTTTTTTCTTAAATTCATTTTTCTTCCTTTCCTTTCCTTTTTGTATTTTGTGAATTGTGAAAGTGTTCAATCTAATTTGCAGTACAGTTCCGAATCAATCTATTAAGTTTTTGATTTCGACGCTTTCAATATAACTTTAATTATTTTTATTTGTTATCGATTTTAATACTGCAATTAACTTTGAAATAAGTTATAGTGGCTGCTTTATTTGCTATGACTGAATTTCAAACTGTGATTTATCATAATGTTTATACCAATTTAATATTTGTCGGATTTTTCGATATATACTTTATATTTCATCTGGTTTAATTGCTAATTTTAATGCTTATTGCAAGCTCAAGATTTTTTATAAAAAACTTCACTAATTTCATAGAATTCTCTTTCTAATTTTTCTTCTACCAGCAACAATATATTAATTATGTTAATTTCAAGTAAAAATACTGAAGTAGCTTGTTAATAAATACTAATAAAATTGACTTTTCGCGATTGTAAAGTCTATATGAATCCAATATTTACAGATTTATCTTTTTTTCACACCTCACTATTAGTAGGTATCGTTTTTTTATTCACGGGTATCGCAAAACTAATAGAACCCTGGAAATTTGTATACCATATTTCCAAACTACAACTTTTAAAATCTAGACAGTCAACTGTATTTACAGCTCTTATATTTACTGCAATTGAAACTGCTTTAGGAGTAGCTTTAATATTAGAAGTCCTGCCAAAAATAATCATTCCTGTCAGTATTTTATTATTAATTGGTTTAATGATTCTTACTTACTGGAGTACTTCCACAGGTCGTACAGAAGATTGTGGTTGTTATAACGGCTGGGTAAAAATTAGTCCCATTCAAAGTTTGGCTCTCGATATTATCTATA
>JBCBHT010000437.1:0-4543 GCA_038525335.1 Cyanobacteria bacterium J06621_15
TGTTGGGTTTCACTCCGTTCAACCCAACCTACAAGTAAGTTGTTGTAACCCCTCATAACTTATGTGGTGAAGTACTAGTCTTTTTCATAAATTATGATGGGTGAATCAAAAATAATTTTTTTCTACCCCCTCTTCCCCATCTTCCCCCTCTACCCCCTCCCTAATAAAACCCGTCAGAATTAATGAAATCCAATACTACCTTCCCAAGACCACACTAACTCACCGCATTTTGCCTCCCCTACTAGAAAAATGTGTCGGTTGCATAAGTCTTATATTTGTTACTTTCTCTGTTTGCTCGATTCAAATACCAGCAATGAAAACATTATTTTATATGACTTAATTTTCGGCATTACTAATTAAAAATATTAATAGCCCCCACCCCCCAATTCTGGGGGAGAAATATAATTTAAAGTCCCCCAAATTTGGGGGATTTAGGGGGCTATGACTACATAGTTTTAAAAATTCATACCTGTATATGGCACGAGGGTCACGCTTCGCTAACAGCAACGACTAATTTTCTATGACTAAAGAAAAGTAATATTACTTATATTTACTTTTTTTTATTAAAAGTATTTTTTTATATTGTTTTCAATTGAGATTAGATAATCATTTGACTCTGGGACACATATCATATTTTGTATTAAAAAAAACACATATAAAAATAATATTTTAAGGTTATGTGAAGCAATTCTAATTACTTATATATTTCTCTTTAACTACAATATTCTATCTAATAGTTTTGTTTGAATGCATTTGTAAGTTTAAGTGTTAGTACTGAAATTAGTATGTAAATGTATTATTAATTTCTAAGTAAATATATTCCTAGGTATGGTTCTAGATGAGTGTTAGCTGAATATATATTTAAAGTAAATATGCTTAGGGCTTATTTTTAAATAAAACTTATTCTTAGGGAATTTGACTATACTATTCCTACAAGTGGTATAACTTACCTAAGTAGAAAACAATTTAAATTTATTTGGGTTTGACATCTGATTATTTACAACAGAAATGTACGGGAAGTACAATTTTTAACGATTTAATATCTGTAGTCATCCAAATTCGTAGAAAAAGACGCGAGCTTTTCTGTTTGCACTAGATACCACCTATTTTCTCTTTGGAATGGCTATAAATAATGAATCTGACTGTTTAACGGTCTTAGATATTATGAGTTTACCTGCATTGATTATTCACAGTCTGAGATACCTTATCTAAAGTTTGATATTGCACTTTGATTGTGTTTCAACTGCACAGATTTTTAATTTAGTATTATTTTCGGTCGTCAAATGTCACAAGGGTGAAAAGTCAATGAAACTTATGTTGGTATGCACCTCTGGAGGTCATTTCTCAACTATGAGGAGATTGGAGTCGTTTTGGTCTAGCCACGA
The DNA here is from genome assembly GCA_038525335.1 of Cyanobacteria bacterium J06621_15. Classification (GTDB taxonomy): domain Bacteria; phylum Cyanobacteriota; class Cyanobacteriia; order Cyanobacteriales; family Nostocaceae; genus Rivularia. The sequence continues at coordinate 1,386 of JBCBHT010000437.1, forward strand.
ACACATATGGGTGACTGACTGGAAAAAAGATACAAAATTATTGGAGAACCGAGAAAAAGTTCACTGGTTGCCTTATCAGGGACCTAGGGACTTATGGGCACTATGGCGTAATATTCCTCGGGTGTTTAGAATAGTTTATTTAGAACAACCGGATGTAGTAATTTCGACAGGAGCAAGTATTGCTATTGGCTTTGCTCTAGCAGCGAAATTACTTGGTAAGCGGTTTGTCTATGTAGAAAGTATCTCTCGCTCAGAGGAGCTAAGTTTATCTGGAAAATTAGTTTATCAACTAAGCGACGAATTTTACGTACAGTGGCCGGACTTATGCCGTAAGTATCCCAAAGCAATTTTCAAAGGTTATGCCTAAAGATTTTTTCAGATTGTCTCCCCAAGGGAAGGTCAAGAGTTATTTTTTGACTCTAAATCCGAAATCCAATACTTTGAGAGCAACTTTCATTTGATAAACAATGATTACCGTAACTTTAGGAACGATTCCTTTTACATTTGATAGGGCTATTGATTGGCTTGACAGTCTTTTGGACGCAGGGGTGATTTCAGAAAGTGTTTTTGTACAGCATGGAACGACTGATGTCTCCAAGCTGAAAAAATATCCTTTCGTAACTACTGAGCCAATAGTTGAAAATAGTTCTTTGATGAAAACAATCCGTTCATCTCGATTGATTTTATCTCATGCGGGTCAAGGTTTAACGCGAGGATTAGCAGCCCAGGGAGCCTGTTTTATTTTAATGCCGCGTTTATCTCGCTTTAAAGAGCATATTGATGACCATCAATTATGGTTTGCTCAAGGGGTAGAAAAATTGGGAATAACTTACTGTACTAGTTTTGATAATCTAAAATTGGCAGTAAAATGTCCTCCACCAAGTTTTAAAGGACAGATTTTTGACGAGCCTAAGCTGGCAGAACATTTGATGCAGATATATCCCGCGTAAACTAGATAATCGCCGAAAAAATAATTGCCGAACAGAGAGAGATTTTTGCATAAGCAGATTATTACTTAGCTAAAGAAAATAATTAGAGATTTGGAGCAATTGTCGATATGAATAGAATTGCCAAAATAGCAATACGACATTGGAAGCTGCTCTTGGCTTGGAATGTGCTGATTCTGGGAATTACTGCGATTAATATCAAGGTGACTCCTCGGGTTTGGAGCAGTCAAGCACAGTTGATATTACCTAATGTTACTAACGATAGCGACGCAGATTTAGGTAAATTGGGTAGTGTCAAAGATGGTGGTGTGGTTTTTTCTCAGCAAATTAACCCTTTAAATATCCTCTCTTCCGTGGCGATGAGCGACCGTGTGATTGAGCAAGTATGGGAAAATGACCCCGAAAAAGCTGAATTTTCTCGATTGAGCAATTTTAAGAAACTGTTTGAAGTTTCTCCCGAAAAAGAATCTACGGTTATATCTGTATCTGTTGAAGGTTCTAGCCCTGAATTAGCCAGACAGCGAGCTTCTGCTTTAATTACAGCATTTCACGACCGACTTGATGAGCTACGTAAAGATGAAGCACAACAGCGGTCGCAATTTATGCAAGATGAAGTCAAACTTGCTTATAAAAAATTATTTAACACACAAAAGAATTTAAGCGAATTTAAACAAAAAACAAATTTAGTTAGCTCGGAAGAACAGACGAAAGAGATTGTTTCGACCATAAATGTTTTGGAAACGGAACAAGCTCAAACAATCGCTCAAGCTCAGGAATTTCAATCTAAAGCAAAAATGCTATCCGCTCGAATTGAAATGAGTCCCTCGATGGCTATCAATTCTGTGAAACTCAAAGAAAACAAAGAATATCAGCTGTTCAGGGATAAACTAAGCGAGGTTGAGGTTGCGTTGATAGAAGCACGAGGTAGGTTAACAAGTAACCATCCTACAGTGCAAGATTTAGTTTACCAGCAAAGGGTTTTACGCAGCCAGTTGAGACAATATCTTGCCAATAATTTTGCTAATGCAAATAATGTAGCTGGGGTTGATACGTCAGTCGGTCAAAATACTGCTGCTTTAACCGAACAAATGATTTTGGCAGAAAGTCAAGCTTTTGGAATGCTCAAAAAAGCAGAACAGTTACAACCGACTATTGATAAATTAATGACAAGCTTGAATTCTTTACCTGGAAAACAAGCTAAATTAGCTGAACTCCAACGACAATATGATATTGCTGAAGGTGTTTACAACGGGGTTGTAGCGCAAGCGGAACAAGCAAAACTTGGTGCTTTCAGCGCTTATCCCAGCGTTCAAGTACTTGACCAACCAGTCATGGATACTAAACCCGTGAGTCCGAAGCTAAGACTTATGCTGCTTGGAGCATTGCTAGCTTGCGGTTTTGGTAGCGCTGCAATAATCTTGTTCTCGGAAAATCGCGACCCCTTACTCAGCCCCAAAGATATTGTTCAAACAAATATTCCCGTACTTGCCAGTATTCCCTATATAAAGAATATAGATGGAAAATTAGAGCAAAAACTGGGAGGAGAAATCGAATTTCAACGCTTAGCTTCCGCAGTCAGCTTGATGCAGTTGGATTCTGGAAGGCTGATGATTGCTAGCGCTACTACCTCAGAAGGTAAAACTACAGCGACTTTAGGATTGGCTAATGCGTTAATAAATTTAGGTTTTAAAGTACTAGTTGTTGATGGTGATTTTCGTAAAAGCGAACTTTCAAAATCTTTGGGTTATCATCCACAAACAATATTGGATTCGCGATTTGTACATAAAAAAATCCGTCCCAATTTAGATTTATTATCGGTTAATATTCCCGAAGATAGAATTTCCGAATTTGTCGCTCGTGGAGAATTTGAACAACATTTGAATTTTGTACAAACCGCTAATAACTACGATTATGTTTTGGTCGATAGTTCTCCGGTAACTTTGACACCAGAAGCAGCACTGCTAGCAAAAGTAATATCAAATGTCTTGTTTGTAGTTAGTTCTACAAACAGTCATCGGAACTATTTTTGCGACAGTATCGAACAATTAACGCGACACAAAGCGCACATTACTGGGTTAGTGGTGAATGGTGTAGAAACAAGAGGACAAGCCTATATATATGGGCAAAATACTGCTCAGGGAGTAATGAGTAATGAGTAAGAAGTAAGAAGTAAGAAGTAAGAAGTAAGAAGTAAGAAGTAAGAAGTAAGAA
>JBCBHT010000438.1:0-4520 GCA_038525335.1 Cyanobacteria bacterium J06621_15
TGGTGGTGCAATTATTGGTGCTTATAGCAGCGCTTATCTAGCTCGCAAACTTCATCCTTCATGGATACGAAGTTTTATTATTGGTGTTAGTCTGAGCATGACTTGCTACTTTTTTATTCAATAGAACATACCCTTATCTTTAATAATTAGAGGAGAAAATAGTGAGATTTATTTGCTTTATTCAAGAGTTTTAGACTAAATAGAATATACCCCTTATCCTTGCTAAGTAGACAAGAAAGGGGTCAGGTTTATTTGCCTAAAAGCAATGTAAAAACACAAATAAAAATGTATTTCCAATTTTGCGATTAATAGCTATACTCGAAAATCTGATATTTAAAGATTATAATTACAGGGAAACACTTCTGCGTGAAAAATAAGTCAATATATTTAAGATTATCCAAAAATATTTATCATGCGACAATTTTCACTACTATTTAGCATTATCACTACACTTTCAATATTTCCAGTTCAATTTGCACAAGCACAAGATTCTCGAATTCCCGCACCTTCTCAAGAGCCGTTAAGATTAGATTTATTAGCTAATCCCAAAGGTAATATAATTACAGCAGATACTATTTCTCAACAACAGTTAACCGTTCCTAGTTTATGGTGGGCACAGGAACAATCGGAAAAGAAACTATTAGAAAATTGGATAGCTTATCCTCCTGAGAATTCTCAAGCAGGAAGAGTTGATTTGATTGTTAACGAACAAATTTGGAACGATGTACTTGTGGGTGTAGAACGTTATAGCTTCGTCAATCGATTGGGTACCGTAGCAAGAAGCTATGGCTACAACGTTCGAGTTTTCAATGATGAAAAAGAACTCCTAGCAACTTACACCTGTAACTTGAATTTAAATAATCCCCTGTGTAACATTCAAATGAATGCTACAGGTATTTTTTAATAATTATTAATTTGGTAATTGGTAATTGGTAATTGGTAATTGGTAATTGGTAACAATCAACAATTGATAATAAAAAAATATTTTTAACTGGTTCTTCAGTTTCTAGTATGCTAAATTATTAGCAAAATTATCTGAAACAGTTATTGTATAAGGTTTTGGTGTTTTATACATTTATTTTTTTATAATTTTACTTTAGTTTATTCCTACTGCCTACTGCCGACTGCCGACTGCCTAAAAACGACTATTTCAATAGCATACCAAGTACTGAAGAACCTTTTAACCTTTTACCTCTAACTTATTTTCATTTTTTCAAACAACGAATCATACTGCTCAGTTGCTGTTTTTGATAAAGGAAGTAAAAACTCGCTTTTATCGAATACTTGAGGGTTAGTTGATAATAATTTTTGTAATTGTTCGGGAATATCGGATGCTGTAACATCAGAAATAGGCGAATTGGCTTTAGTTAAAATAGCTATTTGTTTTGCTACTTCTGGTTTCCAGCAAAAATCAATCCATTTATTCGATATATTTTGAACTTTATCTTTTTTATTTTCAACTTTAGGTTGTACCCATAAATCTGCCCAAAGTGCAGTTCCTGATTGTGGAATAGCCACTTTCAGCCGTGGATAACGAGATAGTATAGGTGCTACATCATTTGACCAACCCACTGCTAACCAGGTATCTCCAAGAATTAACGGTTCTAAATAGCTGGTTGAACTGTAAAACTTAACCTGCTGGTTTAATTTTTGAGTTTCTTCTTCTAAATTTGAAACTTCCTGGAAATTATCCGTGTTGTAAGATTTCCCTAATTTCTTCAAGGTCAAACCAATAACTTCCCGTGACTGATTGAGTAAAGAAATTCGTCCTTTAAGTTCTTCCCTCCACAAATCACTCCAATCTTGTGGTTCCCATCCTAATTTTTTAAATTTGTCCTGACGATAAATAATTACTGTACTACCCCAGCGGTAAGGAGCAGCCCAAATTTGTCCTTGTTCATCTTGCAAACCTTGAGCATTCCGCTTCACCAAAGCTTGCCATTTTGGAGATAATTTATCCCAATTTTCTAAGCTTTCCCGAGACAATGGTTGAATCAGTTTTTTCTCGATTGCATCTTGTAACCAATAATCCCCTAAAGTAATTAAATCAACCTTATTTGGTTCAGATTTGCCAAATATTCGCGAAATATCAAACCCTTCTGATTCCTTTCCTGCTGTTTCTTGTTTCTGATAACTTTGTAACTTCTCGAATAATTCCCGTAATTGCGACACTGGAGAAAACTTTAATTGTGCTTTCTGCGACAATTCCTTCTCAAGTTCACCCTTAAATTCGTTAACTATCTTTCCTGGAATAGAACCTTTGAGTACCTGTACTAATAATTTTGGCTGTTGAGAAGCATCACACCCTACAAGTAGTTGCGAGATAAGAAGTGTAGATGTTCCGAACAAGAATGAGCGTCTTTGCATACTGTCAGTTTTTTGGATGTGAAACGCAGCAATTATATATATTGTAAGAACCGCTTTCGCTGATTGTAACTAATATAGCTAGCAAATTAGAAAAATCTGAATCAGATATGAATAAAATATATCCCCTCTCTTTAACAAGCTGACTGCTGAGGAGGTGAGGTCTAAAGTGCTGTATGTTGCAATATTTTTGATTTATTTTTCTTCTAATCAATCTAATATTTAGGTATAAAAATTGATTTTTTACAACTTCTTAATAACAAGGTCGCATGTAATTTTATATGTATGGTCAAATATATGCACTAAATAGTTTTTTCAATTATTTTTTAATCTATATATTCTCTTTAATATATCGTTCCGAACATAATTATTTATCAAAATGTGTTTAATCACTCATTTTCTGTAACACCTAAACTTAGGGTATAAATTTAACTGTATCTTTAGATATAAATCTAATTTCTAGTTTCACATAAGTTTTGTTATCAAAATCGTTAATGTAGATAGATTTTTATTTATGAAGGGTGCAAATTTAATAACTAAGTTAATTTCAAAATAAATACCGAAAGTCTTAATATATCTAGCTTTTATCAAAAATTTTAACCAAAAATTAACTTAAAATATTTTGGCGAAAACTGCTGTATGTATAGTTTTTATTTTCTTTATATTTGCCGCAAACTATTGATATATATCAGTTTTGCCTTCAGTAAATATGTCTTTATTTTTTAATTCATCAAATCATAAATATCAAAGTAATTTTTTTACATTTATCTGCGAGCAATTACACTCATAATTATTTAGATTTATTACCAATTTATGAGTAAGGTATAGACTTAAAAAAATAAAGCTTGAACGTTAAATAAATCATAAGTATAGTTAACTTTAGCTATAGAAAGAATAATATAGAGAGACATATTAAACGAGGGTATGAAATGGAGCAGTTAAAGCACGAAGTGTTAAGCTTAAGTACTAAGCTTGACGAGCTTTATCAAGTGGTTGAGCAATTAGATAGTAAAGTTTCTCAAGCTTTAACAGAGCATAATTTAGCAGCAGCCTGTCAAGGTCAAGATAAAAATGAAACAGTAGCTGATTTGGAGCAATACCAATTAAAAGATTCGATTGCTTTAAATCCCGAACTCGAACACAAAGATATATTAGTTGATGATGTTTTCCTAGACGCAAATTCCGAGACAGGAGATAAGCACATAACCCCCGATATTCAGATTCAAAGACTAACAGCACAATTAACAGCAGCATATAATCGCATTGCTGCATTAGAAGAACAACTATTGATGAAAAGAATCAATTCCTAAGCTTTGAGCTAGATAAATAGCTTTGCGAACAAAATAATAATTGGCTGCTGTCGGTACTGTTGTGCTGCATTAATTCCTACGCTTGCCAATAACGGTCTAATTGAGCTTCAATTGCCTCTATAAATTGGTTTTGTTGCCAGTTTTTGCTCAAATAGGCAGCGATGCAAGCACCTCCAGCACCCATACCCTCCTTAACAAAGCCTTGTTCGTAAGCCTGTAACTGAACGTAACGAGAGTCATTAAAACATAGCTCGGTAGCAAGTAAAGATGGTGTTACACCTACTTTCCTACCTATCTGCTGAGCTAATTCAACAGTATTACCAGTAGAATCGGATGCAACCCAGCGAGTAGTACCTACAACTACTTCACAAGGTCGCCAAAATAGATTATAAAATTCGCAGATTGCACTAGCCAAAGCAAACACGGCTAGCATCTGCGTACCACCAGCCATACATACACCCCCATTACGACTAGCAGAAATAGCCATTCCAGCCACAACAACCTGCATCGGGTCTCCTACTGCTGCAACTAGTTGTAGTGGGTCAATGGGGATTGGGGATTGGGAATTTGTCTTCCCCTCTCCCCCTCTCCCCCTCTCTCCCTCTCTCCCTCTCTCCCTCTCTCCCTCTCTCCCTATCATCTTCTCCAAACCTGCTTGGACAATTTCCCATTTTTGAGCGTGATTGCAAACGGGATGAGAACTATTAACCATATCTTTTGCAGCAATACCCAAACCCGTTAAAACTGCGAGAGCGGTGGTTGTTCCACCAACAACGCATTCACCTATAACTAAATAATCATGATTTTGTTTGCTCGAAAGTTTTTCACCCCAAATCATTCCTTGAT
>JBCBHT010000439.1:0-4491 GCA_038525335.1 Cyanobacteria bacterium J06621_15
ATGGTTAGTAGTAGAAAGCTCTGAACGTAAAAACTCTGATTTACGAAAATTAGAGAAGAGAATTTCTACTACTAACCATCTTTGTTCAATTCCGCCATAATTTATAATTCTTTTACAATAATGATATCCTGGTAATGAACTGACAATAAAATCAGTTGATAGTAATTTTGATACCAATTCTTTTGCTATTCCTATAGTTAGAGGTACTCTACATAACCATTTCATTCCAGATAATAAATTTATATTTTTTGCATTATATAAAGCCGAATCTGCAACCATTAAACTATCCGAATCTTTTACATATTCTTTATATCTTGAGAATATTTTAGCGAAATTAGAAGAATCTGATTGATTTCCAGATGCAGTTTCAAAAAACATCGGTATGTCTCCATCTCCCGACGATATTAATTCTATAATAAATTGTTTTAAATCTGGTCTATGGTCACGAGAATAACCATAAGTTATTTCAATAGCTTGTAGCGTTTTAATTTTATTTTCTCCATTTATATTGTCTATAACTACATTTGGTAAACTAGTATTATATTCACCATGTACATGTAATGAACTTGAATCTAAATGTGACGATTTTGAACTAATCTCAAATTGTTTTTTTACATTCATACTAATAGCTAAGAATATTTCCGTCAGACCTTTTATAAATAATTTATCCATAACTCTACCCAACTTATAATCATTTAAATACTCCGCTTTTACTCCTTTACCTATTAGATGTTCACAGGGTTTATCTTTAAAAAACTCTGAAAACAGATATAAAGGACTACTGACAAAACCCAATCCATTTAATATCATTGCCTTTACCACATGTCCGGAACTGATTTTTTCTTCTGGCTCCTTTGGGCAGTATTCATTAATAATTTCTACCAAGCCGATGGAATCGTTAAACTCAGTGGGGAAGTTACCTTCCCTCACTGGTCTCCAGAACGTAGCATGATAGTTTCCCGTCACTACGCTCCTCAGTGTACGACTATCACCATAAGTTTGTGACATCAACTTTACTTTGAGTGAATTATGTCGTGGCAATGTAAATGTACTAACAATAAATTATTGTCAGTATTATTGCCACCCTTCGACTTCTTGAGAATGTGATGTTTCTCACTTTGGTCTTCTGGTTTAAAACTAAGTCCGCAGTGGGCGCATTTACCAAATTGTTTCTTTAACAATCGGGCTTTTTGTGGGTCAATTGTTTGGTAATTGTCTCCCATGCGCTTACTCCAATAAACTTCGTCACCATCGAATGGGGTTCTTGAACCTTCTACTTTTACCCATTTTACGCTGGCTGGGAAGTCGGCGTGGCAGAGTAATTCTAGAGAGTTTTTCCCACTTTTAGAAACAAATGACCATTGTTTACTTCCACCAAAGTACTTTCTGGCAATCCATTTCCCATTCTTTTTCGGATGACGACGTTTAGCCCATCTCCATAATCTTAACCACATAAGGTTTTTGATTTTGGAGAATGTTTTTGATGAATGCCAAGGCGATTGATAATTGCACCAACCTCTGATGATGGGATTAAGTTGTTTTATTAATGCTGCCGCATTTACAGCTTTCATCTTGTCACACCATTGGTTTAGGTTTTCATAATGCGTTCTTATCTTTTCCTTGGAAGGTCTAATGATGGTCTTAAATCCTAATAGTTTCTTACTGGTTGTTTTTCCAGAATGGTGTCTTCCTACTTTAAATTGCCTGATTTCAAATCCAAGAAAATTAAATCCAGGTTTTTGTTCATTCAATTTGTCTAAGGTATGACCAATTCTGGTTTTACTGGGTTTTAATTCAAGTCCGATTTTTCTTAACCAATCTTCTACTAATTCTTTACACTTAATTATCGGTTCTAACTCTTCACATAGAATCACAAAATCGTCTGCATAACGAATGAATCTAGGTGATTGAAATCGTTTCTTGTATGTTTTCCAAGAATCAATCCACCGACCTTTTTCATCGCTTGGGAAGTTGTTTTGTATGTGTTGTTCTAGTCCGTGTAACGCTATATTAGCGAGTAAAGGCGAAATTATACCACCTTGGGGAGTCCCTTTTTCGGTAGAGTTATAACCTTTTCTTTCTACCCACTTACTAAAGTCTATAACTCCAGATTTGAGCCATGCTTTAATTTGTCGTGAAGCTATAGGAAAGGTATTTAATTTCTTAATTAGTGCTTCATGGTTAATACAGTCAAAACATTTACTGATATCAGCATCAAGCACATATTTCGGCTTTTTATTGATATTAGAAAATATTGCTGAAATTGCATCATGACATGAACGTCCAGGACGAAAGCCATAGGAATTGGGTTCAAATAAAGCTTCCCATTCTGGTTCAAGTACCAGCTTGAGAAGACATTGTTTTACTCTTTCTAAAATTGTAGGTATTCCTAGAGGTCTCCTTTCCTTTTTTCCAGGTTTGGGTATCCAAACTCTTCTAGTTGGTTGGGATTTTCCATCTAGTTTCAAGTTTTTATTAAGTTCCATTCTTTCTGCTGGTTTTAGGGATTTAATTCCATCAATTCCGGCAGTTTTCTTTCCCTTATTTTCTTGAGTTACCTTTCTGATGGCGAGTAATTTTACGTAGTATGAACTGACCATCATATGCTGGAGTTTACGGACTAGCTTTTTATCACCTTGTAAAGAAGCTCTGTAGATTCGTTTTTGCAACTTAAATACTTGGAATTCAACTGTTTTCCAGTTAATTTCTTCCCAGGTATTCCATTTCAACTTTGATGTAATCTCCATACCAGAACTTGTTCATTGCTTTGAAGACGAATGTACTTCTCGTACAGCAGGTGAGCTATCAGCCTATCCTCATCCATTACAGATGGGCTTTTGCTTTCTTCTCACATCCCTGAGACTGGAGTGTTTCTTTGCGGGTAACTACTCCCAACAGTGGGAGAACTTCCCCAGTCCTTGAATCGTTCCTGTTTTCCGTTGGTTCTAACCTTAGAGTTATCCAGTCCACCGAGAGTATTGGATGACACCGAAACATACATAATCATATATGTTTCATCCTTAGCACCTTCTTGTCCTTTATTTCGGACGCTGGGTATCAGCCTTATTTCCCAACTTAGCAGTTACGATGGTTTGAGGATATTCGTTTTCACTACTCATAGTCAGTTGCTTGCGGTTACACCAATTATGTAGGCTACTAGTGAGAACCGCTTTTAGTGCCGCTTCAGAACCAAGGATTACCATCCCTTAATCCTGGACACTACGCTTTCAACCCGATGTCGGAGCGGAGGGACTTTCACCCTCACGGAAAACAAGTTTTCTCGGTTTCAGATTGATACTAATCTTTCCCTATTGACCAAATTTTATTTGGTGAGGAGGACTTCAGAAATTTCTTTCTTGGTGTCTCCAACGACCCGCACAACAATCCCTGCCACGATACCCAAATGGTCTATATTTTTTATTTCAAGTTCTTGAATATTAGACATGACAACAGACGATTCGGAACATCTGTCCAATTCTCACATTTTTCGCTGTCCAAAAACTCATTTACAACAAAAATTTCTTTGAGTGCGTCATAAATCCTTTAATCATTATAAGAAAGAGGATTTACTCAGCTATTGATAATACTTTTTATTAAGCTTGAAAATAGCATTTTGCTTAATAGTTTATAAGTACTAATTTTGCCCCAACTGTTTAGTATTTATGAACTTGTGACAGTTAGGGTGCGGAATGTGGGATACAAGTGTTATACAATTCATAAAAAAGAATACTAGCACTAAGTAGGTCAGCACAAATAAACCTAACTATGTAAAGGATTGTAAATAGAGTTGAAAACCTTGTGATGAGCCACACCCTCCGGGTGAATGCTTCGTTTCACTTCGTTCCACTCGCAATGACATACCTTGATTTTTTAACGCCGACTTACTTAACATCTACTTCGAGTTTACACATATCTTCGGTCAGCTATTAACAGTTTTTTTGATGTGTAGTCGCTGCATACATTTTCAACAAGAATTATTCTTAATTACGTGTATATATTCAAAAATAACAAATTTTCGTGTAACAATTTGTCTCTTCCATGTCAAATCATTATTTTTATTTTTCAGAATAATATAGTAGGGGTGTGTAACTATTTGAAGCCTTTATTTTTTTAAGCTAGTATGAATTAAATCAAAACTAAACTTGAAATTTGTGTAAAGTTAGGACTATTCGTAACTCATAACTCATGGAAGTTAATAGTTGCTTGAAAGGAACTTTAAAAGTAAGTTTTAAAGGCGTTATTTTATCTTTCTCCCTTATCGAAGTAATGAATAAATAAAAGTACGATTACACAGCGACAATCACTAGAACACCGGACAAATATGTCTGGTTTTTTTACAGATAAAACAGGATATCTTTCTCACCAATTAAGAAAAATCTCGTTAGTCAAATTGTTAGAATTTGATTCAATTTAATCTGTTGATAAAAGTTAACAAGTTGTAGTTATGAACGAAGCAAACAACATAATTTTCAACCCAAAAGCTCATCAACA
>JBCBHT010000440.1:0-4485 GCA_038525335.1 Cyanobacteria bacterium J06621_15
TCCGCGCTCTCTGCGGTTTTTTTATAAACGCTCTCGACCCCGCAAAATTAATGTGGTGGAGTACTACTACTTCACCAAATTAATTATCAGGGGTAGTTGTACAGTGAATCGCTTCCGAACGAGATATTTAGCGAAGACTACGCGAATACGAACCTTTTAACCCCTGCAAAACTTAAGAAACCCGATTTTTTCACAAAAACCGGGTTTCTTATAAGAATGTAAAACTAATAGTATAAAAAGCATTAAGTAATTTAGGGCAATTAGCTGTAGCAATAAGTTCGCTGAAACTAGCGTGCGGATTGAGTCCCAATATTAATGGAAACATTAATTGAGAACTAAAATATGAAGCTAAATTATATTAGTCAATTATTAGTAAATAATCAATTTATTGAAATTATCTCCTGACTTATCCCATTTATTACTCATCTTTACCTGTTGCAAACTATCAATTTTGCACTATAAAAGTAAATTCAGACGTAAATCACTTTAACGAACGTACTAATAAGCTAATCATCGGTTCTGGATATGTATCCATTGGAGATTTTAATTCTGAACTTATAACTTGATTGGTGTTTGAGCTTAATCCTAAGATTATATTGAGTAACAAAGTTATGATTGCGGCTTGTACTAATCTTCTTAACATGACCTATTCCTATGGCTTCAAGTAATTGGCATTTTGGTTTCAGATAATTTATAAATATGCCTCTTGTATTATTGTTTTACCCGCAATTAAAGTTTTATCCGGACACCCTATAGCACAAATATAGCGCCAGTTACATTTTATTCACTATTATTTAACTAAATATACTGGTGAAACTGTTCAATAATTACGTTTTGATAATCAAATCTGTTGCAAAGGTACTGCTGATGACAACAATTAGCTTAGTAATAGATAAAATGTATGTAAATTAACTATGAACTAGGCTGCATGATTCCTATCGTTATTGAACAATCGGGTCGCGGTGAACGCGCTTTTGATATTTACTCACGACTACTACGCGACCGTATCATCTTCTTAGGACAACCTATTGATAGCAACGTAGCTAACTTGATAGTTGCCCAAATGTTGCTCTTGGATGCTGAAGATGCGGAGAAAGATATTTATATGTATATCAATTCTCCTGGTGGTTCGGTAACTGCTGGTATGGGTATTTTCGATACTATGAGACATATTCGCCCGGATATTTGTACTATTTGCACCGGACTTGCTGCTAGTATGGGAGCTTTCCTACTGACTGCTGGTACTAAAGGTAAGCGGATGAGCTTACCTCATTCTCGAATTATGATTCACCAACCTTTAGGTGGAGCACAAGGACAAGCAACCGATATTGAAATTCAAGCCAAAGAGATTCTCTATCACAAGCAACAGCTAAATAATTATTTAGCCGAGAACACCGGTCAACCCATTGAACGCATCGCAGAAGATACTGAAAGAGATTTCTTTATGTCTCCTAATGAAGCCAAAGATTATGGCTTAATTGACCAAGTGATAGACCGTCACTCTGCTGGTAGCCGTCCGATGGCTGTAGTTTAATTAATATTCATGCAATAAGAAAAGCGTTGATTCTTTGGGTTAACTCTTAATTGCGGAATATTAAGTTATTAGCGACTCTATTTTACGAGTCATAAATCTAGCGAAGGAATTCCTCTTACATGGGGAATTCCACTTTTACTTGTGCAATAAGTTGTTAGGGGGTTTTTCAATAATTATTCTAATTTGATTTCCCCAATACTTACTTATTGTCAAGTACTGCAGGTAATATTTAACTATCAGTTTTACTTATTATACCAGAAGAATCAAGTAGTTATATAACTTTCGTAACTAAATAAGTTTTTTTGAAAATAAAAAATAGTATACTCTAAACGGATTAATTATTGTAGGTTGGGTTGAGGTACGAAACCCAACAAAAACCTACTTACTGTTGGGTTTCACTTCGTTCAACCCAACCTACGAAAAGTTAAGTTTTTAGCCGTTGGGAGTATAATTTGTTGAAGAAGCTACAATATTTAATCTTATTCGGTTGGGTTAACAATTATAGAGCTTTGAAGGTTTTTGAATTTCTTTTGTGGTGAACTATAGACCGCTAATGCACGATAGTATAGGAATCCTAAATCATTTGTGAGATTTCAGAAACCCGGTTTTTCCAAAAAACCAGGTTTCTGGCACCTACCTTTCTCACAACTCATCTAGAATTGCTATATTTCCCCAACCAATAAAAGCATTCATACGATTGATGAACGATATTCATTTAAATAAAATACAAACAACTAGGACAACCGCAGCATTCTTAGATAGATAGTGTTTTAGATTTCAACTCGTTTAACTCTTGATTTTTCTGCTGTAGCTGAAGTTTTAATTGACAGATAGTAAGTTGATGCTGTACTCGTGCCAAAACTTCCTCGATTTCAAATGGTTTGCTTAAGTAATCAGCAGCTCCAGCTTGAAACCCTTTTTTTCTATCCAAACCTCTAGCTAGCGCACTCAAGAAAATGACTGGTATTTCTTTTGTCGCAGGATTGTATTTTAGTTGCTTACAAAGCTGATAACCATCAACTTGTGGCATTAAAATATCAAGCAGTATTAAGTCAGGTGGTTTTAGTTCTACAGTCTTCAAAGCAATATCTGCATTCACAGCTTGCCTCACTTGATAATCTTGAGATTCTAGTATAGTAGACAGCAGACGTAAATTATCCGGTTCATCATCAACAATCAAAATATCAGCTTGAAACCCTGGTAATTCGTAGTATAATAACATACCTTGATTTGAGTTAACTAGGTAGATTAAAGTATAATTTTTTTTCAAGTAAATTAAATTACAGGCGATACATTGTTAAAAAATAGTTAGAAATAGTGCTTTATCACAATAAATCCCCGCTATCATTCCATTGATTCGCGCTCGCTAAGGTTAGAAATCTTATCAAACTGATAATGATTAGCCAAATAATTTAACTGCTTTTTAAGGTGATGATAATCTTGAGGAATTTCTTCGATTAGCTGTAATACTAAGTTTTGATTGCAGTTTAAAGCAGCATTATGAGTTTTCCTAAGCCATTGTTCTGACATTACATTTAATGCTTCAGGAGTCAAATCTTCCAGGCTGATATCTTCCTCAGAACGAGAAATTACTTGGTCAAACTCATAAATATATTTAGCTCCTGTATATCTAGCTATTGTTTCTAAAAGAATTTCCTCTTGAAACGGTTTGGGAATAAAATCATCGCAACCTATCATCAACATCAATTTTCTATTTTCGTTAAATGCAGTTGCGGTTAAAGCAATAATCGGAGTAATGAATTCGGTATTTATTTGCTTTTCTTTTTGTCTAATTGTTTTAGTAGCTTGATAACCATCCATGACAGGCATTCTCATATCCATTAGTATAAGATTTGGCTGGTATCTTTCCCATAATTCTATTGCTTCTTGACCGTTGTTTGCTTCTATTAATCTAAATCCAATAGGAGAAAAAATTTGGATTAATAGTTGACGGTTATCCCAATTATCTTCGACTATAAGAATGCTAAATTCTGGCTGATTTTCAACTAAACCAACTACTCGTCCTTTGGGTAAAGTTTGATTCACTGTCAAACTATCTGCTAAGCCTGTAAGAATATCAAATTTGACTGTAGTTCCTTGTTGAAGAGTGCTTTCAATACTGATATTCCCACCCATTAATTGCACAAATCGCTGACAAATTGCCAAACCTAAACCCGTACCATCTTCAACTTGATAAGTTGGATTGCTTTGCACAAATGCATCAAAAATATGCTCTAATTCTTGAGAAGAAATACCTTTTCCAGTATCCGTAACCTGGAAATTTAGCCGTAGAATAGAGGAATCTGAAGTAGAATTATCTGCTGGTGATTGTTCTGCTTCAGAAACCCGTACTTGCAATTTTACGCTACCAGAATTGGTAAACTTGATTGCGTTTCCTAATATGTTAATTAACACCTGACGTAGTTTGTTTTCGTCAGCTTGAATATACTGGGGAATTTCTGGATCTAGCTCAAATGTTAAGTGTAATTTTTTTGACTTCGCTTTCAGGTATAACATTGATTCAATACCATCAAGCAAGCGATACAGGTCAAAGCTGGTAATGTGAAGTTCTGCCATACCCGCTTCAATTTTAGAAATATCTAAAATATCGTTAATTAAAGCTAACAAATGCTGACCGCTACGAAGTATGGTTTCTAAATATTGTTTATACTGACTTTCCAGGTTGCGCTGTCTGTGTAAAATTTGAGTAAAACCTAGAATTGCATTCAGGGGAGTTCGCAATTCATGAGTCATTCTAGCAAGAAATTCGCTTTTGGCATGATTCGCGGCTTCTGCGGTTTGTTTTGCACGAATTAATTCTTGGCTTTGCTGTTCTAATTTGGTGTTTGCTTGAAGCAAGTTAGTAATATCGCTGGAAATACCGCAGAAGCCGCGAATCATGCCAAAAGCGAATTTCTTGCTAGAATGACTCATGAATTGCGAACTCCCCT
>JBCBHT010000441.1:0-4478 GCA_038525335.1 Cyanobacteria bacterium J06621_15
AGTTGAGATCTCATTTTGCTCAAATAGCTTGATTATCTCATTTTCCTTCTCTCCCATTTCATGCGTTTGCCCTGGAACGAGTAAAGGAACCAAATAAATATGCGCTATTAATTCTATAATGTTTGCCCCTATTTTCTAACCAGTGCTGTACTTGTTTAAGTGTTGTTTGCCGTTCTTGTTCTAAGGCTTCTTTGCGTTTAATTAATGCTTTATCTAAGAGGTAAGTGTGAAACTGACTGTTCATTTGACGTACTCTTAAGATCTTTTAACTTAAGGGTTTTACCTACTTGCAAATTTTATATTTTATCATTTTAAGTATAGGTTGCAATTATCTAGATTCGATTGACTTGATTTGGTTATGGAGATTGCCGACAATGATTCTTTGAAAAGTTATTGTCATTTTGAGCTAGCTTTAAGTCAGAGAAGCGTTTGGGAGTGCAAAGGCTCAGAATTTGCCCTTACTCTCTTGAATAACGCACTCTAAACCAGCTAATAAACCCGTAATGCTACTGCTTGAGAATCTATAGAAAGAGAGCATCATAGTTATGCCGTAATAACAATGAACTTCCTACAGTAACAAATAATAATTTTAATCAGCAAATAAAATTTCTGGTTTCCATCTGTAGACAGTCTGTTTGGGTCGCATTGCTTCTTCTAAAATTACGACATAAGTACCATCTTCTTCTAAAACAGCCTGCATTCCATTAAATATATCAATATCTCCTTTAAGATAATTGAAGTGTTCCATGTGACCAATAAAAGAGCCGTCGTTTCTTCTGTACACCCTTACATGACCATTGCGCTGGATCTCACTTCCAGGAGTAGAGTTATAATATCCGACAAATATATATTCTCCTGCCATATCTATAGCAATGGGCATTGCCCTTCTATGATGCTGACCACATGCCGTAGGTAAGTCAATGGCAAAAGATACTTTTTCGTTACCTTTACGCCAGTCAGGAATACTTGCTACAGTACCGAATTCAAGGCCAAAATAACTACAAGCAATTTTGTTTCCAGCGACCCACATAATATCTCTTTCCGAATCGTACGTAGCCGAAGCAAGATGTCCAATTTCTGCCGGAGTAGAATATGTGAATAGTTGATTATTGAGGTCATATTGGGGCACTCCCCTATTGCTAATACCCTGTAATGGAAGATAGGCAATATTGCCCTTCGGCGTTACAGCCCAAATATTACCTTCTCCATCTACCGTTTGCTTATAGAAAATACCTTTAGGATTATTTTGATATTCATTTTTATCTATCTGCCCATCTCCATCAGTGTCTATCCACATATACGCTCCTTTTCGAGGCTCAAAGCGTGGAAAGTCTCTACCGCTTCTAGTTGCCTTCAGAGGCTTAGTACTATATATTAGGGTCGGAATTGCTATATTGCCATCTGTTGTCGGATTAAATCTAAAAATAGCAAAAGTTTGCCCTCCTGTTGCTGTTGTTACTAATAAAAATTTTTGTCCATTGACATAAAAAACTTCTGTTCTGGTGGGTTTATGTTCAGGCCATACTAGATTGTGAATCCACCTGGGATCGTCGGGATATTTGTGAGGATTCATAGTGTGAGCATCGTAATCCCAGTAGGAGTCTTGTTCTCCTGGCGGCTGGTCATAATCCATGACTACGCGAGAAGTTTTTAAGTACATGTCTTGCGGTTTGTTCGGATCGGCAGAGGCACTATCTACAAAAGAAAGAGCTATTCTTCTCCATTGAAGTGCTTTAGAATGTGCATATTTTTCAAAACGAGTATTACCATCCCAACTTCCAGTTCGAGAATTAACGAATATGTTAAGATTAGGGCCAACAGCTACAGCATTAGGACTAAAAAGTCTGTTAAGACCAACCTTCCCAGGATTACCTCCAGCAAAAACCCCCCCCTTCTGTCCTAAAGTCTTCAAAATTTTAGGTGGTTTACCAGAAACATTAGCACCATAGATCACTACTTGTTCATTAACGCCCACATCCGTAATGTATATGCGATTATGACCATAAATATCAACGTGAATATCACTGGCGATTACTCCCTCGGGTAAATCAAATTCTGTAAGTTTAACTCCCTCTTTTGAGTAGGCTTCAATGCGAGTGGCACCTAGAACATAGCTGTTGAGAATATCGGCAGCATTTGATCGTCCCGTTAATACCCATAAATTACCGTGATTATCTGATGATATTTTATGGGGATCAACAATATCTAACTTTCTTTTGCGGGTCAGATCTTTAGTGGAAAATACTACCACCCCTTCACCTTCGATTGAAGCAAAAAGCTCATCACCAATGATCGTTAATGAAGTTACTTCTCCTACCTCATTAGCAATGGCTTCAGCCTTTAAATCTTGATTTCTCCTCAAATCAAAAGCATTACGAGCAACTTTACGAATATCATTTTCAAAATCAGCATACATATATAGCTCGTCAGCAACAACTGCTTTAGTTCCTCTCCATCCATTAATATTAATAGATTGAATCATATTGCCCTCTTGATCCCAACCTACAATTTCGGGTGTGTTTTCCCCCCACGGAGATGCGGTATAAACCACACCATCTTTTGCTACAAAAATATCTTGGACGTTAATTGGTACACCATTATCTTCCCAATTTTTCCAACCACTAAAGGTGTTACCAAACCATCCCCTTTCATACTTTAATTCTTGGCTAGATGAATCTTTTGGAAAAATCAAAAAGGATACTATAAGACAAAAAGAGAGAAAAAATTTAAAATTCATAATATGCCTCATAATAAGGAAAGAAATTCTACTCTTTCTTAACATTTGAAAAAAAGTTTGTCTACTAAGTATTTATTGATTTTTTAGTGATTTCTCTAGAGAGCATGTCATAATTTATAGAATAAGAGAACTAAAGCAAGATTGGGAATAAAGGATAATATGGAGTAAAGATTAATTCTTATTACAATAGATGACTCCCAAAAAAGAAACACTGTTAAAGCAACACGTGAAAGCCATGACCCATCTTCTTTATAAAGAAACAGAACCAGAACAAGTTGAAAGTCTGGCTAAAATAAAAGCCACGATCAGAGAGCAGATGCTGCAATATATTATGCTTCAGTCAGGAGTTTTTTTGTCAAGCAAACTACAGGAACAATAGTAGGAAGAATTGGAAGTGTTATAGTAATAATTATGAGTTCAAGGGGACAAAAAAAAGAGAGCTACAAACTCTTAAACCAATAACATTCTTTCAGCCGAGTAATATTTTTATTCTTACAAAAGTGACCTACTCTCTTTCTCGGAAAAATTTAATCTTTTGAAGGAGAGCTAAGTTTGATTTGCTTAGATGGTAGCTTACTAGCCCTTTAATTTAATATTTTAATTTTTTTGCTGGCACTCCAACAACAGTCTGTCCAGCTAATATATTACGAGTTACCACTGCACCAGCACCTACTCTCACTCCTTTGCCGATAGTCAACATTTGATCGCCACGCCCCACAACAGCAGAACCAGCTCCGATAACAACTCCATCTTCGATGATAATTTTATGAGGAGAACCAATCCAAGTCTCTGTAGCAAGGGTCACATTATGATATATTTTGACTCTTTTTCCTATCTTGACATTGGGATGTATAACTATACCTAACCCATAATGAGCTAATTCTATATCTTTCTCTATTTCTGCTTCGTAGGGCAATACAGCGTGAAAAACCAAAAAAATTATGGCTTTAATTATTCTTGCTAGAAAAACTAGCTCTCTTTTATATAGTTGGCAGCTTAACCACCAGAGAAATGAAGGATTGAACATTAATTTCTATCTAGAATAAACAACTAATCTTTAGTTTTTAATTACTACAAAACTTTATCGAAATTATCTTCCTCATACCTTTTTTTCACTGTTGCAGGATTACCAGCAATCAAAACTCGATTATTTTCCTGTGAGAAGTTTTTAGTTACAACACTTCCTGCCCCTACTACTGATTGATTCGGAATAACGCAACCAACCAATGTTGCTCTCGCTCCTACATAAACATTTTCACCAATATTAATGTTTAAAGCTACACGCTTAAACCCACCATTCTTATCATTTGTTTTAACCAAACTATGACTCCAAAAATGGCTATCTCTTCCTGCGATAGTAGTCTGATTACCAATACATATAGAACCAGTAATATCCATAAAATGATGGCTCATAATCAAGACTTTATCACCTAAAATCAATTCACTTTTCCAAGGGAAATCTCTGTTTTCACCACCAAATAATTGATTAAAATTTCCAATGTAAGAATTTTTACCTATAGATATCTTTTTAATAGATTTAAGTATATTAAAATGACCAATTCTAACATTATCTGCAATTAGTAGATCTTTGCTATCTATATAACTCAAACCTATTTTGACATTTTTGCCTATGGAGTATCCAAAAAGTTTTCTATACAAAAATGGCTTTATCTTCTGAGGTACTATTACCATTAAGAGCAGAAACGCTTTCTTCATATTTTAAATTATATTATCTTTTATC
>JBCBHT010000442.1:0-4409 GCA_038525335.1 Cyanobacteria bacterium J06621_15
TTCAGTTGAGATCTCATTTTGCTCAAATAGCTTGATTATCTCATTTTCCTTCTCTCCCATTTCATGCGTTTGCCCTGTCCGAAGAATAAGCCTTAGAGTATGATTTAGTTCTTCCAATAAAGTCACCACTAGAGTGCTAATAATACCGAAACTAAATAAGAAATAAACTAAATATAGCTGCCAGTAATCTAAAAGATTTACTGCTATTGACTTGGCTTCTATGATTGCAATAACCGATACGGTAATCTCTACTAAAGGTAATATTAAAAAATAGCTGATTTTTTATTTTAGGGTGAATTTTGGTTCAAAACTAAAGCACACAGGAGCCCAAACCAAAAACACTGGAATAACGAACACTAGTAACCCACTCATATTTACTGACTAGAACTATCATATATTTTCTTCTTTTCAATCAGGAAAGCCATAATTAGACTTGCAGCTAAAATAGATACTGCTATTTCACACACCATAGCTATTAAGGAAAAAATTCCAGTTTTATACTTTGTAATATATATAAGATTAAAGGTTATAAAATTTATAGATAAATAAATCCATAATCCACACGTCAAAGATATTGAAATCACTTTAAGCATATAGCTTATTTTGGGAAAAGCAAGTAAAGTAACAGCAGATATAGTGCCGATTAATAAAAAAATTAAAAACACTTGCTCTAAATTCATAATTTAATAATCCTCTTTTCTTTCATAAACTATAGCAGCGCTTATTTGAAAATAACGTTCCCAAGCGATCGCTCTACACCGATAAGCTATAAGAATTATTAAGTAAATAAATATTAAGCTCACTATTGAGAATCAAGCCATGAGTTTACGCGATCGCAGAGTCGTGATATTTTGTTGATTAAGTAAACAATAAAATATAAGTATGGTGGGGTGTTTTTTGACTGTATTTTTTATAATTAATTAATAATCTCTGTAAGTAAACCGATGTCAGGCTTGTGAAAGTCAAGAAAAAATCAAATTTATTTAAATTAATAAAAAACCTCAAATTCCTTATTGACCAAGTATTTATATTCATTGACAAAAAAAATATTTAACCCACTAACTACTAGCCAAAACAATTTCATTTGTAGCAAACATAACTGCATTTCATATTAATTAATCCCAACTTTAAGAAAGATAGGCATTCTGACTGTTTTGCTAACATTATCTGACCAAAGCTGGGCAATTTCATGTTGAGCATTGATGATTTGACGATCGCCGACCTGAGCCAGATATCTTTTCATTGCCGACCAGGTAGACATGTAGTTAAAAAATCTTTCCCTAGTCCACTCTTCTTCAATAAAAAAATCCTTAGGTGGTGCGATCGCTTCATACGGGAAGTCCAAATCACGATATTGATTGATCAGCAATCGATTACCAGGGAGCCAGTAAGTATCAATAGGTTTCAGAATTAACTCATCCACTAGGGCATCTATTTCAGGAGTTATACTTGCCCAGCCATATCCCCAAACGGCAATAATTCCACCAGGCTTGAGTACTCGGCGTACTTCTGTCCAGAATTCATCCAGGTTAAACCAGTGAACCGCCTGAGCTACGGTAATCATATCAAATTGACCATCAGTAAAATTAGTCTTCTCAGCAGCCTGAAGCAAATACTCAATTCGCTGATGCGGAGTCGCATATTTAATTTGAGCCTCACTAATATCAGTACCATGCACTTGTTCAAAATATTCTGCTAGGACGATCGCACATTGTCCTGAACCAGTAGCGCAGTCCCAAGCTTGTTGACGCTGCCGACAAACGCTAACTAAGTATTGATAAAGCTGATGAGGATATTGAGGTCTAAATGCTGCGTACTTATCAGCCTGAAAGCTAAATATATTCTGGCGGAGGGGCTTATTCATGCTGCGAATAAATAGTTTTTGATTATCCTAAAACAATGTTTGAGTAAGCTACTATACACTTTGTTGATATTATTGCAACTAAAATTTATTTTTGTTAACGTAATAAATGTATAACTTTATTGTTCAAAAGCGAGGTCACGACATATGGAAAATCAAGAAGGTAAGTTCGGCTTTACTAAAGCAGCAGAAAGTTGGAACGGTCGTTTAGCGATGATGGGTTTTATCATTGCTGTAGCAACTGAATTCATGACTGGACAAGGCATCCTTGGTCAATTAGGTATCATGTAGGACAGTGTTCTCATAGCGGACAAAGACCGTTGATGCCCTCATAAATTAAATACATTCCAAATAACAAGAAGGCTGGACTGCACGAAAAGTTGTGGGTCTAGCTTTTTTGTTGCTTAACCTCAGGTGAGTTTAATACTTAATCCACTTAAACTAATCCATACTAAGGATAGTAAATTCACGTTATTTAAACATAAGCTAAGTTTTGAATGGAAGTCGGACTGAAGCAAAAAACTGCTGTTAGGTTAGATAGAGTTCGGTTCTAATAATGAATTATTAGAAGTAAAGGGGAAAGTTTGGTGTAAATCCAACACTGTCCCGCAACTGTGATGAGGCGCAAGCGGCAGTCGCTACAACAGCCTTTTAGTCAGGATGCCCGCCGATCGCTTTAATTTAAATATATTAATCAATCTGCGAGGTACAGATGATCAATTCCTTGGTTCCTTCTGCCAATCTTAGTTCTCTACAACTGCCACCCCTACCATATCCCAGACCATTATTAGCTATCGGTCACGGCAGCAGGAATCCCCGAGGAAGAGAGACTTTCTTAAATTTTGTCGCATCTTATCAACAGTTAGATACTTCCCGTCCAGTAATTCCCTGCTTTTTAGAATTAACCGAACCAACAATTCAGCAGGGGATAGAAGTTTGCGTTGCTGAAGGCTACCAGGAAATAACCGCATTACCGATTCTGCTGTTCGCCGCCAGACATAATAAATTTG
Organism: Cyanobacteria bacterium J06621_15; assembly: GCA_038525335.1. Taxonomy (GTDB): domain Bacteria; phylum Cyanobacteriota; class Cyanobacteriia; order Cyanobacteriales; family Nostocaceae; genus Rivularia. Next base: position 2,872 of record JBCBHT010000442.1, read on the forward strand.
ACGTTACTAACGAACTAGACCGATCGCGATCGCCTTATCCAAATCTGAGCTTAAAATATGGTCGTCACTTTGGCATTACCCCCAAAATTATTGAACTGTGGCGCGATCGCCTAAAGGAATTAGAGCAGCCAGAACATAACCCCCGTAATATTCCCCAGGAAGAAACGGTGCTGCTGTTTGTCGGTCGTGGTTCCAGCGATCCTGATGCTAACGGCGACGTTTGTAAATTAGCGCGTATTATTTGGGAAGGAAGCGGCTATAAAACGGTGGAAACCTGCTTTATTGGTATTACCCATCCCCGCCTAGAGGAAGGTTTCCGTCGAGCATATCTCTATCAGGCAAAACGAATAATTGTTCTGCCCTATTTCTTATTTACAGGCACTCTGATGGAGAAAATTTTTAACATTACCGCCCAGCAAGAAGAACAGCATCCTGAAATTGACTTTGCCTGTCTACCTGAAATGGGTATAGCGCCACAGCTTTTAGAAGTATTAAGAGCTAGAGAAATCGAGGCACAGTTAGGAAAGGTAGCAATGAACTGCGAAATGTGTAAGTTTCGCCTTGCAGCAGCAGAAGGAAGTGCGGGACATGGACATCATCATCACCACGGACACCATCATCATGAAGTGGTTGATCCTTATGCCAAGTTAGCAGACTATCATCAGCGTATTTGGAAAACGCCATAATTATTGCTAGTTTGGGATGATAACATTGATCTGTTGGATTAGCTTTTAGAACAGCTACAGATAACAGTTACTTAAAATGTTTTTTCTCACCTAATATTCTTCATCTTCCCTCTAGTAATTTTTTTTTCCAATCGGATAACCGCTTCGCACGCCCCGAAGGTAAGTAGCTCCACCTAAATAAAAGTAAAATGAAAAGGAGCAAATAAAGTACCTACTTAAAACAGTGCCGTGCCGTCTTAAAAATAACTTTGACCAAAAATGAAGATTTAACATTGCAAGAACTAGAATTAGCCAAGACAATTCCTCGAAGAACAAAATGTAGAGCTAGTGTCTTAAGACTAAATAGTAGAGGATGGACAGTTAAAGAGATCGCCGAATATTTAAAATGGGCGGAATCAACGGTAAGACAAACGATTCATCGCTGGAATCAAAGTGGACTTGCTGGATTATCCTAAAGGATACCGCTTCGCATATGGGATGCAAAAGGCAGAGGAAAAAAGCCATCGTGGAGCCAAGAAGATTGGCAAGTAATGGAACAGTGGTTAAATGAAGCTTGTAGTCTGAGTTCTAGACAATTAAGTCAGAGATTGGCAAAAGAAAGACAGGTAACGTTGGGTGCAGAGCAAGTTCGTCGAATCCTGAAAAAGCGGTACGCGGGGTCGCTCGTCAATATTATGGGTGTTTGGGAAGAAGAAACCAGATTAGAGTACACATTAAAAGTGGGAACCATAAAAACTAGGAGCTATCTTCGATTTATGAATTGGCAAGCACAACGAGCTATGAAAAGGCTATACAAAACAGGAAAACTAACCGTCATAATCCCCGATAATGCTTCAATTCATCGTTCACAGC
>JBCBHT010000443.1:0-4376 GCA_038525335.1 Cyanobacteria bacterium J06621_15
TACAGCAGTTTCATAAATTTGGGGAGTGTAATTAGAAATATTAATTTCAGGCTTATTAGTAGTCATTGTTTTGATTCCTTATTCTAAATTTCAACTAGGTTTAAATGAAAAATTGAGCGTTTATGTCTAAATTGCTTAATTCGTAAACAAGCAAATAATCATCACAAAATTATTATCCCGACTCAATTGGGTTGGGTAATATGGCGGATATTTGAGTTATCTGAAAATTAGTTGCGGAAATAGCTTTTGAGAAAACTTTGCAGATAATGAAGGGTTGTAAAATCTGAAAGTTTTGTGTTTGTTTCTGCTATTTCTAAAGATTATTTTCTGATAAGTTTGTTGAGATTTGCATCCGCGATATTACCCAAGCTTGTCGGAACCTCACCCCCTTCCCCTCTCCTTGTCAAGGAGAGGGGTGTCTCCCTTTCCCCTCTCCTTATTAAGGAGAGGGGTGTCCGTAAGGACGGGGTGAGGTTAAGCCCCAGCCCCAACAGCAAACAAATCCGAACCATCAGCATTCGCTTGAGCAACTTCTACCGCTGCTTCCGTCAACGAAATATTCCCCGTCACATCAGCCAAAAACTTATCGTTCACCAAACTAGAGAAAGCAGTGATATCGGTAAACCAATTACCAATAACTTGATTTACATAACCAAGCTTCTGCTCAACAGTTTTCCCAATAACTTGATAGCTAAAGCTACCGCTAAAAATCACGATGGGAATGCTTTTATCTTTCTGATTTAAAGCCGCTTCGGTAATATTCAAAGCCAAAGGAGCGCGTCTGAACTTGTACATTAAATTAAGAGACGCTCGCATTCCTGCTTCACCTTCCTCTTGCCAAGCTCCAGGAGATAATAATTTCTCGGTAATAAATTTACGTCCAGCGTCTTCTTCCCCAAAAGCTACGAAACCCCTGGGGTTAATTCCAATTGCTTGGAAATCTAAACTTGACAACTTTTGCGTAAATTTACTTATAATATTTGGAATTAAAACCGTTTCATTTGTTTTATTCCCTATCGCTTCTGCAAAAATTATTCGATTGGTTTCGGCAACAATATTTACGCCGTTTTTAAAGCTAAATTTTGCTCCGTTGTTATCAACGTAAGGTTTTTGGTTTAATTCCCATTCTCCAGGAATAATACCGCTATATTTCAAAAAATCCGCACTAATAATTGAAGTTTTCAGGTCTTTTGCAGCGACGACTATTGCTAATTCTTGAACCGTTAATGCTTGATTCATATTTTTCCTGTGATGAAATTCTCGGTATACTCTCTCTATATCTTTGGTATGAGTTATTATCTATACCAAATAAACTCTTCATAAAGTATGGCAAAGGAGATATGAAAATGCCAATAAGCAAAAGTTGATATGTTTTCGGCGAAAGTTGATAAAAGTTGATAAAAGTTGATATATTTCCCCAATTCTATTGACAAGTAAATTACCTGAGAAGTAGCTTTAACTATTGCCAACTTATAAGGAATATCAACATAAATCAAATCAGTAATTTCTTGGTTGACAGCGTAAAACTACATAACAACATGTGTTTAACGAGTAAAGATTGAAAGTATTGCCATTGAATCACAAAGTTATTACCTTAGAGAGATGCATTAAAAAAATATTCAATATCAATATGAAAAAAATATCAAAAGTATTTTACAAACTATTAAGTATAGGTTTATCTTCGCAGTTATTGTTATTTGCATTCACGAAGTCAGCAGATAGTCAACAGATTAGAGAAGTTATCACCTCTCCAATCCAATTTGAACCACCTCCAGACGGTGAACCACCAGATACATCGGGAGGTGGTTCGAGAGACCCCGACCAAAGTAAGTGTTCTTCTGATAAAGAACCAATTAAAGCTTTAATTCCGGAAGGCAATTTTAGCTGGACTTTGCAAGAAATTCCTTCAATTTACGTTTATTTGCCTAAAACTTCAGCAAAACAGGTAGTTTTAGCCTTCCAAGATGAAACAGAAGAATATCATGAAACTGTATTTTTACCGATAAAAGCTGATGAGAAAGTTGTCAGTTTTAGCTTACCAAAAGATAGACCTCCCCTAGAAATAGGAAAAGACTATAAATGGAAATTAACTATTGTTTGCGGGGATACTGTAGATGTAGAACATCCACAATTAGAAGGTTGGGTTAAACGTATTGATATAAATTCTATTAATATCAGCTTAAAAGATAAAACTGCTATTGAACAAGCAAGATGGTATGCCAAAAATGGCTATTGGTATGATTATATAAAGGTTTTAAAATCAGCAAGAGAAGCCAATCCTAAAAATAGGAACTTAGACTCGCTTTGGTTCAATTTATTAAAATAATTTAATGCCAAAATTAGATATAGTACTATAGATAAAGGAAATAATTAAATGAAGTAACTATAATAAAATCATAATGGATAATACAGATGAAATTCTAGAATACATTGAAAACGTTATTTATATTAAAACCGGAGAACATTTCAATGATACTCAAAAAATCATCTTACAAGAATCTTGGAATAAAACTAAAAAAACTTATGAGCAAATAGCTATCGAACTTGGCTATTCTGGTAATTATATAAAACAAGGAGTCGGTCCAAAATTATGGAGGCTCCTTTCAAAAGCTTTTGGAGAAAAAGTTACTAAAACTAATCTCCATTCTGTAGTTAATCGATGGATAAAAAACCAAACTTCAGGGGAAGATTTTAATCGTCAAAAATCAATACAGCTTTTTCCACAAAAAGAAGTAAATTTTCTACCGCTAGATGTTGAAACCGACAAATCTTCTTGTAAGTGTATTTACGAAAAAAAACCTTTAGCAGGTGCAGATTTAGAATTTCCTCAAGACAGCGTTGCTTTAGATTCTGCTCTGTATATAGTTAGAAGAAATTATGAAGAAAGATGTTATCAAACTATTTTGAATTCTGGTGCTTTTATTCGTATTAAAGCACCAAGACAAATGGGTAAAACTTCTTTGATGAATAGAGTTTTGGCTCATGCAGCAAAAGAGAATTGTAAAACTGCATTATTGCATTTTCAACAAGCTGATGATTCAATTTTGACTGATTTTAATCGCTTATTGCGTTGGGTGTGCGTTAATTTAACTCGACAGTTGAAACTTGAATCAGACATTAATGATTATTGGGACGAAGAACTTGGTTCTAAAATGAGTTGTAATTTATATATTCAAGCATGTATTTTACAACAAATTGACAGCCCGTTAGTATTAGCTTTGGAAGAAGTTAACGAAATTATCGAACATCCGCAGATTGCGAAAGAATTTTTTAGCTTACTGCGTTTTTGGCATGAAAGAACTAAAACAGATGCTAATTGGCAAAAACTGCGATTAATCATGGTTCATTCAACAGAAATTTATATTCCTTTAGATATTAATCAGTCTCCTTTAAATGTAGGTTTGAGAATCGAATTAGAACCTTTTAATCGGGAACAGGTTCAAGAATTAATGTTGCGTCATCAACTTAATTTGAGTTCTGATGATATAAGTAAGCTAATGGATTTAGTTGCGGGACATCCTTATTTAACTCGATTAGCATTCTATTATTTAAAGTGTCAGGAACTTACTTTTACAGAATTATTGGAAACTGCTGCGACAGATGCAGGTGTTTATCGAGATGTTTTACAAAGGAATCTGCATATTCTGCACAAAGATAATGAATTAGTAGAAGCTTTTAAAGAAGTATTAGATTCCGATAAACCGATTGCACTAGAACAAATACAAGGCTTTAAATTACATAGCATGGGATTAATTAACTATCATGGTAATCAAGTTTCCGTAAGTTGTGATTTATATAGACAATATTTCAGCAATTATTTGAACTAAATTAGATTTTAAGAATTTATTTTAATCAATTATATGTACAAATCCCATACGTATATGGTCGTGAAGTTTGCGAATTTTTTTATTTTCTTCATGGTTAAGAGCTTTGTCAGACAACATGACTTCACATAACCAATTTTGGTCGTGTCTAGTAATTGCACCAGTCGAGAAAATTCTTTCAATTACATTTTCCATCGTGAAATCTCCTTTTTTAAATTAGAAAGTAAAAGTAAAAATTTATTCTTTTTAGCTTTATAACTCCTTCAAGTATGACAAGGTTAAATAAAATCGTAAATATATAAAAGTTGATAAAAGTTGATATATTCTTCCTTTAGTTGTAGATTATTGAATCGAAAGTCTGATAAATTTTTTTGGGTTCGTAGTTGCGCTTTAGCGCCAAATATATGCCATTAACAAACGAATCACTCTGCAACTAAGAACCCCTCAAAATTAATGTGGTCGAATACTAATACTCCACCACATAAGTTATGAGGGGCTGAAATGTGTTTTTGGTAGGTTGGGTTGAGGAACGAAACCCAACATCCGTGTTGG
>JBCBHT010000444.1:0-4348 GCA_038525335.1 Cyanobacteria bacterium J06621_15
ATCGGACACGCTTCGCTAACGTTTCACTCCGTTCCACTCGCAATGACAATGTGTAATTAATTTTGTTTAACTACTTAATTATTAAATTACAAAGACTCAAGGTAGTACTCGTATGAATAATATCGTTGATAACAGAATTAAGTTTGCGATTTACAACTTTTCAGGTCAAAAAAAATCCTATTATATTGCTGATAAATTGATTTTGAATAACTCAAATATAGAAGAACCTTTAGCAATTGATTATAGTTACCAAGTTTTTGTGTCTGAGAGTGCAAAGAAAATTCAATGTACAGCGGGAATATTAAATATTGATGGATTAAAGCAGGAAGATACAGGAATTATTTACAAATTTAAACCAATTAGCAGAGAAACCTTCAAGCAGTTACAGATACCAACCGTACAAAATCATCAAGCGGTTTACGTATTTGTAAAAGCTAACTTAGTTGAAGGTAATTTGAATTTTGCAAAATATGCTTTGTTCAGTACTGGTAATGATAAATTAATTGCAAAACATGCGAAAGCATTAACAATTTATCAGCTTAGTAATTTTGAGCGCGATATTGAAGCAGCAATATTTTACTTTGAAGAAATACAGGAATCAGAATCTATTCAGATACGAGAAAGTAATCAAATATCGTTATTAGAACTGATTCAAATTTTAGAATCATACCGTAATAGTATTATCGTCAACTTGAAGCACTTACGGGAAAATTATCAGTATAAAGGTGTTAGGAGAATTAAAGGAAGTAGAAATACGAACGGTCAGCTAATAAAACCTTGGTTAAAAACAGAATATATTGATGACGGTGATTATGTGGAAATGGGTTGTTTTGAAATGAACCGCAATACAGCCACAATAAATATGTTAGTGACTCGTAAAGTTAAACTTGTAAAAGCAGAAGATGAAACACCGATAATTGAAATTGCAGGTTTGTTAGCAAATGATTTGACCAGCTATAACAACTATACAGTAGTTAGCGATGGTGAAGTGAATATTAAATCGCTACAAGTGAAAATTAGCAGCAAGAAAACTTTTGATTTATTAAAGCAAAAAGGTGTAATTAAAGCAGAAAGTTTTGATTTTCGTTCCGATTACACAATCAATTTAGAAAATCTACCTTTGGTAAGTTTAGATGGAAAATATAATAGTATTGAAAGTTTATTCAATCAGCTAGCAGAAGTCAGAATTCTATCCAGCATTATTTCCGCGCATTTGAAACAAGAATCCGATACTTTTGTACCCGAACAATTGGATGAATTAAAAAGACATTATTTATCCGAAAATCTTTATCTTAATTTTCCAACAACTAAAGCTGAAGGTGCGATTGATACAAGAGTTAGCTATAAAATCGACATCGGTAGTAAAGATATTCTCAACTTAAGTAAAATTTATTCTGCAAATAAATTTTTGGAAAGAAGATACGAGGTTTACGATACCGAAACCGGAGAGATTTTTGTTAAACCTAACTTTGAAATGACTTTGAGAGAGAATATCGCTGTTCGTCCCAAGTCACTTTCACCAAGAATGAAAATTTCCAAAGTCGATGAATTGATGAAGCCAATTTTTGATGATTTTTTAGGAATTGAAGATAACGGGAAAGTTGAGGATATTTTAGCAAAAGCTGGGTTAATTTCGAGCAACGTTGTAAAAGAAAAACAAGACAGAATTGGATTACTAACCGCATTAAAAGCGAAATTAGATAAATATGTAGAAAAGATTTACCGAGATAAAATTTCACCTTTGGTATTTTATATTGGTTCTACAGGATTATTACCTGATGGAATAGAAGGAAAAGCAATGAGTGCGATTCAACTTGCTACGAAAAATCCTAATTTGAGTTTTTCAAAAGAGGAAGCTGAAGGGTTATTTTTTGAAGTTGGTGATAGTTTGATTGGAGTTTATGAGAAGGTGGAGTATTTTAGTCGAAATTTAGTTGAGATTGGGTGATTTAATCTTTAAATTGTAAAATTTATGCCTACCTATAAGTTAAGTTATAAAGACGCAAATTATGCGTCTCTTTTTTTGTATAAATATATTAAGATAAGCAGTTTATAGATAACTTATTTATTGTTTTTCTATTCTTAATATGATTATAATTCTCTCAAGTTTGAACAGTAGAAAATTTGAGATAAATTAAGAAAATAGTAGTATGGCTAACATTTTTTCAGACTTGAGTGATAACCTTTCAGAATATTTTAATGTTAGTACACAGAGTTTCAATTTAAATGAGACAATAGAAGACTTATTTCCGAATCTTACTAATCAGAACTCTTCGAGCGGAACTCAGGGGCTTTTTGATGAGTTTGTTTCAAATATTGATTTAGTAGATATCGGAGGTGATATTCTCGATTTAGGAAGTGATATTCTCGAAACTCTCACAGACCCAATTGTTAATAACTTGGGAGATATACAGCAAACTTCAATATCTGATTTGATTACGGGATTGAATACAGTCTCAACTTTTGACCTCGAAGCAGACCTGACAAACCAAGATAATTTTTATAATCTTCCTTACCCAAACGATTTACGATTAAATCCAGATGGAACCCCAGATTTAACAGGATTTCCAATTGCAGATAATAATATATTCGCCGAAAGTATCAAGAGTATTGCAGATGATAACACCGGTTTCCCTACAAATACTGCGGGTTATTTTCGATTTAACTTTCCTGTTTCGACTCAAGATTTTGATGATGTTATCCCAGCAGATACCAATTCACCAATTCTTTTAATAGATATTGACCCCGACTCTCCGAATCGAGGTAACTTGATACCAACCGTTGCATCAACCTTTAGACCGGATGTTAATTACGTTCCACCCTTCTTACTCGGAGTTGCTCCCGCACCAGGTATAATACTTAATCCCAATCGTACTTATGCTTATGTAGTCAAAAGCTCTCTTAATAATGCAGTCGGTAGACCTTTGAATCCTTCCGCAACTTTAGAGCAATTAATTGACGGTGAAACACCAGAAGGTGAATTAGGAGAGGAAGCGAAAGAACTTTATCAACCACTTTGGGAAACATTAGAGGACATTGAAGTTAATCCCGACGAAGTTGCAGCAGCAACAGTATTTACCACAGGAGATGTAGTATCGGAATTTGCTAGATTATCCGATGAAATATTAGAACGCTACGATGTCACAATTGAAAATTTACAGCTAGCTCCCGAAGATGGTGCGAGCAATCCGCGTTTCTACGAACTACAGGGAAAGGTAGAAATGCCGCAGTTTCAGAAAGGAACTCCACCCTTTAATACAGAAGGACTTTTTGAATTTGATGACAATGGTTCTCTGATAGAACAGCGTACTGAGGAAGTTCCGGTAACAATTACCATACCCAAAACACCAATGCCAGATGGTGGTTATCCCTTGATGGCTTACTTCCACGGTTCCAGCGGTTTGAGTACTCAAGTAGTAGATAGAGGAACGATTACCGAACCAGGAGGAGAACCAACTCCAGGAGAAGGACCTGCATTTGTAGTAGCCGAAAAGGGATTTGCTGCTGTAAGTAGTGCTTTACCTTTGAACGAACAACGTTTTCCCGATGGCTCGAATATTACCTACTACAATCCGCAGAATTTAGCAGCTTTCCGAGATACCTTCCGACAAACTGTAATCGAGCAAAGATTACTATTAGAAGCAATGGAAGATTTAGAAATTCCTTCAGAGGTGATAGGTTCTCAAGGAGATATTCTGCTTCCCGATGGAGAAACTGATTTTCAATTTCAAAGTTCACCTGTAGTAGCTTTAGGACAATCCTATGGAGCGCAGGTAGCTAATATTATTAGTGCAATAGAACCAAAAATCGGTGCTGTAGTACCAAGTGGTTCACCAGCATATTTTGCTTTACAAGCAGTTGAAAACGAAGACATTGAATCTCTTGCAGGTTTGTTGGTAGGAACATTACAAGAACTCAATCCCATTTATCCCGCTCTTAACTTAGTTCAAACTGCATGGAGTCCAGTAGAGCCAATTGTATATATGCCATATATTGCTCAAAGACCGTTGCCGGGGAATCCAGTACGTTCAATATATCAGCCCGTCGGTTTAGGAGATACTATAGTTTCCGAAAACGTATTTAACGCTCAAGCTCTTGCTGCTGGAGTAGAACAAGCAGGTGAAATACTATGGTCGGAAATGCAAGAATCTCTAGCGCTGCAAGGATTAGATGGTATTATTCCTTATCCGGTTGCTAATAATTTAGTATCGGAGAATGGAACACCATATACAGGGGTTGTCGTCCAGTATGAAGGTGATGGAATTGTCGATTCTCACAGTATTTTTGCTCAATTAGATGAAGTTAAAGAGCAATATAGTGAGTTTTTTGATAGTTTTCAGAAGACAGG
>JBCBHT010000445.1:0-4337 GCA_038525335.1 Cyanobacteria bacterium J06621_15
ATTTAAAGGTGCAGATTTAAGCTGCGACTGTCTGGGGGTTCCGTGTCTTTCTTTATATGGTGAATGTACTACTCCGATGGGTTGAAAACTAATTTCAGTAGGAAAAGGAACGGTTTGAACATAGTCCTTTGGGGGAAGTTTTGGCATTGATTATAATCAAATATTGAGCTTAAAAAGAATTTTAATCTAATACTTTGTACTAAACATAAGGCTGATGTAGAGACGTAGCATTGCTACGTCTCTGTCAATGTGAAATCTCATCAAGTAATGCCAAATAATTTATCAAATTTTAGCTAATGGGAGCATATCCCTAACGAAAATTTAGCTTTCAGCAAATAACCAGCAAAATCCTCCCACAACAAGAAAATATAATTATTCCCACTTAAGTAATTGCACGCACACAAATACTGTATTTATTTTCTTAGAATGAAGTTATAAAAATAGCGTATATCGAAAATTTAGACAGTAGAAATGAGTGCATTAACAACTAAATTATCCACTACTTTAACTTGCTTGTGTCTTGTTCTCTCGACTTTTCCAGCAAATAAGGTAAAAGCAACCTCTAACAATAACATAAATACTAGTAAAACCAACTCTATTTACCAAGCAGCTAAAACACAACTACCTCCAGACTTCTACGCTCTGTACCGTATTGTTGACAGGCTATCACGTGCCAACGAATACGATAGTCGTCCTTGGCAAATTGTTAGAACTGCTAAATACGATACTCAAGCTTTTGCAAAGAATGCTAACTTGATACCTATATACAATGGTGTTTTAGAACAATTAGGCGGCGATGCTTCGGCTTTAGCATGTATGATTAGTCATGAAATGGCTCACCATAAGCAACGTCATCAGGTTATCACTAATGTAGAGAAAGCTGAAATAATTGCTCAAGTTAGAGAAGAAGCAATCGCACAAGTTTTAAACAGAAAAAGAAAAACTTCTCCAGTTGCAATCATAGGTGATTTTGTAGTGAGAAGGGTGATTGGAGGAACTATTGGTACTGTTGTTAATGGTGTATTGAATAATCGAAGCAGCAGAAAATTTAGAAAACAGCAAAAACGGATTAATTCGATTGTAGAAAAAAAGACGGCAGAATTAGAAAAAAATATCCTAAAACAAAGTAGAAAAGATGAATTTGAAGCAGATAAAATTGCTTATACTGCTTCTGTTAAAGCAGGTTTTGATAAGCAAGGATGTTTGCGAGCAATGTCTGTACTTAATAGAACTAAAGGAGTAAAATTCGATGAAAATCATCCCACTATCAAAGAGAGAATTGCAGCAATAAAATCTGTGATGAAAAAGTCTAAAAATGAAAGTTTGATTGAAGAAGGAAAAGATAATTTATTTCAAACTCAACCTTTAACCTATAATTTATCCGCAAATCAAACATCATTACGAGTCAACTCCCGTCATGGTGCTTCCATAGGAGATGATATTGATAAAATGTTTGGTAGCTGAAATTATAAAAAAGAGAACAGGGAATAGGGAGTAAGAAATAAAAAATAGTGTTTACTTTACCAACAAAGATAGAAAGCTTTTAAAACAAAATTTCTCGTACTATGTACTAAAGAGAATAAAACTACATCTCAAGCACAAAACTATCTCGTAAATGGAAATCCGCTTCTTTACCGCAATGTTTTAAAGCCCAGTAACTAATATCACCTTCTTTGCTTTTGATTACAGTAGTAATAGAAACATCCAGGTTTTCTATTACAGATATTAAGCTATCCAGTTTTAATTCCAGCCCCAGATAAAAAGCATTAGAATCGCGCAGAATATTAAACGGAAGCGATTCAAATTTCTCTTCTAACAGCATTGTTTTTCGGTAATCCTCAAACCAATATATATTCCAATCTCCACTAGGTGAAAGGTTGAATTCCCAATAAATAGAAGTATTTTTGATTCCTAGAAAGAACTCAAAGCAGGTTGTTTCCCACAATTCATTTTTACGGATTGGAAGTTTTTCTACTGCTGGTATCTCAATTTTTTCTAAATCTCCCTTCAATCTATAGTGAATTGTTAAAACATTTTTATCTCTAATAATTTCACCTGTAATTTGTAAATCGTTTTCTACAGAGTTAAATGGCTTCAGAGAAAAATTGTGATTTTTCATTGTGATTAGATATTATATATTTGAATTTCGCAAAGATTGAGCAATATTGATTACCTACTCCCCACTCCCTTATTTATTGAAAACTAGAAATAATTTTACGAATTACGCTTTCTTGTATTTCAATACTTTCTGTTAGCTTGAACTGTACTAATGCTCTATAAAGATTATGTTCTGGATATTTGATTTTAAAATAAACATTACCAGCTAAGTAATCTGTAAAAAATCTTAATCCCAATTCAAAAGCAATCAAACGAATCGCATCGTACATATATACATAGTCATTCTCGGCAAGAAAGTCTTTTGCGACTGAAAGATAACCTTTTAAAATAAACTCACAAACATCAGTATCAAAACTAACTCTTTCCCAATATTTAGTTTCTTCTCCTAAAGGATTACATCCGGAGCGCAAACAATCACCAATATCATAATGAACCAACCCCGGTTTAACGGTGTCTAAATCAATAATACTGATGGCTTGACCGCTAAGAGTGTCAATCATTACGTTATTAACTTTAGGGTCGCCATGAATGAGACGCAAATGCAGACGTTCTTGTTCTTGAGCATTTTCTAAGACATATGCCCAGTTTTTACGACTATTAATAAACTCTACACAGAATTCAACTTCAGGAGATTTTGAAGACTGATTGAATTGCGTTTCTACTTCTTCGTATTGTTTTAAATAAGTGGGTGTGACATGGAAACCTGGTAAGGTATCAGCTAATTTATTTACGGGTAAATCGCTGATGAGATTATGAAACATTCCCAAAGCATAACCAACTTCGCTAGCATGTCGATTATCTTGAATAGTATCGAAAGTTTCAGCTTTATCAATAAAACCAATTGCTCGCCAAAATGAATTTTCAGCATCAATAAAGTGGTCTTGATTATTTTTAGTTAATAGCACTTTTGGTACTTCCCAACGTCGATTTGAAGACAGAGGATAATCTTGCAAACGCTGACGTACATGGTTGGTAAAAGTACTCATATTTTGCATTACCAATTTTGGCTGATGAAATACGTTTTGGTTAATGCGTTGTAATATAAAATGCTTTTCTTCTACGGAGTCCAAAGTAACAAGGAAAGTACCGTTGATATTACCATGTCCAAATTCTTCAACTGTAAGAATATTGCCCGCAGTTTCAAATTGACTGGCAATTTCCGTAAGATTATTTAAAATCGTATCTGTATTAGCGTTCAAAGTAACTACCTGGTGTTGTATTTATAATGTGTGTTGATTTTTAATAAATATATATGCCTATATGTTAATAAGCCAATATCAGTATGCAACATTATTAAACTAATTACATTAACTAGTTGCGGTAAAAGAGTGCGGAAAACCTCATAAAATTGTTTACGGTAAACTTCAATACTATTTTGCTGCTATTCCCGCTAAAATTTAAATATCAAAGCAAGTTGAGGAACCCCCTATATGCAAGAAATTACATTTAATTCTGATAAGCGTAAACTGCTATCGAGTTTGTGTCATGGGGCGATTTTTTTTAGTACCGCATTATTTTCTATTGGTGTTCCAATTGCGATTTATTTTACATCCGATGACCCAGTTGTAAAAGACAACGCTAAAGAATCAATTAATTTCCATTTCAACGTTTGGTTTTGGGCTACCGTAGTTGGAGTACCGATTGGTATATTGTCTTTCCTGACTTTTGGACTTGGTGGAATCCTGTTTTTCCCCATCGTAGCTCTTGGATTTCTCATCCATTGGGGATTAACCATTTTTGCTCTAATACATTGTTTGGGTAACTCAGAAGTACCCTTCCGCTATCCATTTATTTTCCGGTTGTTTTAAATCGCTTCAATTTGACTCAAATTTAATATTTAATTGTTAGAAAAAGGGTTGTGATGAGCAGTCCTTTTTTGTTTTTTGTAACAATTGACAGACTTTATTCTATTAACCCCTCTCCTTAATAAGGAGAGGGGAAGGGGTGAGGTTCATTCCATCCAAATATTAAATTAATATGTTTATTTATAGAAAAACTATTTATCTTCAAAAATGCACTATTGGCTTTAAATCAATGGTTTTGCAGAAATAATGTATTGCAAGAATAAGTATGCTGATAAAAACGAACACGATAGCTTACTGTCGTCAACGTCGATATGATGCGATAGGGTAATTATGTCAAGATGAAAATCAAGAATTTTGCAAAGAAAAGTCCTTGAGAATTATCTGAAAAAAAGATACTGCAAAACTTCAAAACAT
>JBCBHT010000446.1:0-4324 GCA_038525335.1 Cyanobacteria bacterium J06621_15
AACGGTGCGATCGCAAATGCTATCAAGGATAATTTTGGCAATTTTTCTGAGATGAAAAGTCAGTTCAATCAAGCTGGAGCAAAACGCTTCGGTAGTGGTTGGGCTTGGCTGGTATTTAATAAAGATGGGAAGTTAGAAGTGATGAGTACCGCTAACCAAGATAGTACTTTCATGATGGGTAAATATCCCGTCATGGGTAACGACGTTTGGGAACATGCATATTATCTAAATTACCAAAACCGTCGTAAGGATTATTTAGAGGCTTGGTGGAACACAATTAATTGGGATACAGTTAATCAAAGATTTGAAGATGCGAAGAAATTTGCATAATTGCTAATTGGTAATGGGTAATTGGTAATTGATAATTGGGGAGAGAGGGACGGAAATTAATTACTCATTACTCATTACTCCTAATTCCTAACTCTCATTTTCTGACCTTTAATCTTAAGAGTGAGCATCAAAGTTGACTGAATTAAATCTTTCAAACATTGATGCTCGCAACCATAAAAGTCCACCTAAAACAATTAAGAAAACGCTGATTCCCAAAAGTTTATCTAAAGGAATTGCTACAACTCCTTCTAATAATACCTCTCTTAAAGCCGAGACTAGAGAAACTTCTACCGCTGAACCGATGGAAATCCTTTGTTCTTGAAGATAAACAATTAAAAGTCTAAATAACTCAACTAAAATCAAAATAGATAAAATATCAGAAGTTATTGCTTGAAAATTCAAAGGTTTGAGTAGAGAAAAGAACATTTCTCCTAATCGAATTAACATAACGCAAAATAAACCAATACATAAAGAAATAACTATAAAATTTTGAACTCTTTCTAAATTACGAACAATCGTATCTTGCTCGAATAAAGTAGTAAATTTCTTAGTCAACGAGGAACTAGTTTCCATAATTAAATAAAACTACTCAATAGTTAATATAAAATCTATACAAATGGGGTTTAAGTATACTAATTTTCTGAGTTATAAACCCGATTTCAATAATATAAGCAATTGAATTATTTTGCGATTAAATATCGTTTATTCAAAGATATCTATTTGAGTATAAAAGTTGTACCTAATTACGAAAATCTACAGAAAATAACTACTAATACATTCATGCTTTTAAGTTTCAATATAACTAAGATTTTCAATCATATATTTCGACCATCCTTCAGCTTGCTTTTGGGTAGGTAGCTGATTGCTAACGATGATTTTCTGATTAGAATCCAGTACAGACACACACCATTCCCTGTATTTAGACAAATAATTTAACTGTATAATAAAACCCATGTAGTTAATGCGGAGCATAATCTCGAAAATATTAAACGCTAATATTCCTTTTATGTCACAACTTTGTCATTTTTGAGAACTTTACTTAGATTGATGCCAACCTAAAGTTTGACACATTATAATAGAATTTTGTTTTCTAATAGTTAGGTATATCAATAGTGGTTAAAATTGCTTAATTAATTTCTAAAATAACCCCAACCTTTCCAGACAGCGACGAGTAATTTGAATTCGAGCAGGAGCAAGTTTGACATTTGCCATTTCAATATTAGTAGCGAAATAATATATCCTGTTATTCTGCTCTAAATATCCGACAAACCAACCTGTTTTATCTACCCAACCAGTTTTACCTTTTAAAATATAGTTTGGTGTTTTTTCGATAATCATTATATCTTTGAGCAAATTCAAATTTCTTTCACTAAAAGGTAATTTTCCGCTACGAACCTTTTGTAAAAACTGAATTTGCTGTCTGGGGGTAATTCTTAAATCACCTTTCAACCAAAAGTTATCAATATTTTCAGCTTTTCCGATTTTTCTATTTCCATAACCAACTTGATTAATCAAATTCTGCATCCTTTCGCTACCGATTTTACGAGCTAAAACTTGATAAAACCAAACTGTTGAATTTTTAAAAGCTTTACGTAAATTTGTATCTTGATTCCAAACATCAAAATCTCGCTTAATTCCATCCCAAGTTAAAATACTAATATCGTCTTTAATAACCTGTGTTTCCAAAGCTATTAACGTATTTAATATTTTAAATGTTGAAGCGGGTAAAAAAGCTTGAGAATTTCGAGGTGAATTATGTTCGTAAAATTTATTCTTACTAGAATCGTAAATTATAATCGAACCTTCAACACCAAATTTTTGAAAAATATCTCCAAAATCAGCTCGATTCGCTACAACGTTTAACCTAGATTTAGATATTGAAAAATTTTGAATATTTTCACTACTAGCAGTTGTAGGGAAAAGAATTAATAAAGGAAAAATAATTCCACCAAATATCTGAGATAATCGAGCTTTGGAAATCATAAAATTTAATTCCAATTATTGAAAGATATTTGATGGAATCATAAATTTAAAAATTTTACAAGTTATTTTTAAACAATTCTAAAACATGATTCCAAGCGTCCATAGCAGCTTCTCTATTTATAGCTGGATTCTCAACTAAAAACGGATATTTATCAACAAAAAATCCGGCAAAAAATCCATGTCCAGCATCATATCTAAATACCCGATGATTAACATTATGCTTCTTTAATTCTGCTTCTATTTGTTCGGTATCTTCTTGAGTAATCAAATTATCTTTCGTTCCGAAAAACGTGTAAATAGTACCTTGAATTTCCTGAGTTCGATGAACGGTAGGAATATCTTCACCGTAACTAGGTTGAGTAATTCCACCACCATAAAACGAAGCTGTTGCTTTAATATCTGGTAAAGTTGCAGCCATATAAGCAACGTGACCACCAAAACAAAAACCAATACAGCCAATCGAATCCGTTTTTACACTATCTAAATTCTTCAAATAAGCAATCGTCGCTTTAATATCGCTGAAAATTTCCTGATATTTTACCTGTTGATAATATTCCAATCCTAATCGGTAAGCTTCCTGACTAAAACCCTTATCTTCAGCGCTAAACCCAAATTCAAAACCGGGAGCTTGACGTTGAAACATCGCTGGAGCAATTGCAATATATCCTTGTTGAGCAATTAATTCGGTAATATCTCGAATATTTTGATTAACACCAAAAATTTCTTGAAAAACGATTACAGCAGCTTTTTTATCATTACCTTCAGGTTGAGCTAAATAAGCATCGATTAATAAATCATTGTTGGGGATTTGAACTTGACTTGTATTAATTTCCATAATTCAAAAAATTTGATATAACTGCAAAATTTCATCAAATTGAGAATTTAAAAATACATGGTTGTCCAATAACTAAGAATAATTAGACAACCACAGTTGCAAAAAAAACTTAAAAAATATAATTACTGTAGAGCTTTAGATAAAAGACCAGCTATATCAGCACCACCTTTCTGCTGGACAAAATTGAGAATTACAGGAAAGAACTTAGTTACCATATCTCCACTCATTCCCAACTTTTGGAAACCACCAGCCAAACTCATTAAACTACCTAAATTAGAACCTTGACCACCGCCCATCATACCAGCAGCCATACCACCCAAAGCACCCATCATTCCAGTACCAGCATCTTCCGAAGGTGCAGAACCTAACAATACATCAGAACCGGGAATAGCTGAAGCAAGTTGAGCGAATTCACCACCACCGAGCTTATCTTGAGCAAGCTTTAATATTAAACCAGCACCACCTTTTGCTTGGTCTTCCTGTACTCCGAGGTTGCTTACCAATTGTTGAACGAGTTCCATGATTTAAACTCCGGTTTTTAGTATTGAGCATTACACGAATTCATTTACCCATCAATTATTATTGGAGTCAAGATACGGTAGATAGAAACGTTTGCTGTATTTCATGCTGGGTAATGTGATGGTTCGATGTTGAAAAAAAGCTTAAATAGATTTAAGTTAAATTGCTCAAAGTTGTAGGATGCTGTTGTCACCGAGTGCAACACACCATATCTTTTATCATATAATTACGGTGCGTTGCGCGTTCGCGACAACACACCCTACAAATTACTATAAATCTTTTCCATTCTCAATTTATCAACTTCTAATTTCAATTTTTGATTCTCTTCCTTAACCACTTCAATCTCACTCTTCTTATTTAAAGCATTATCAATAGCTAATTTCCGCATATCCAAAGAAAACCAACGCTGATAAGTTTGAGTATGTACCTGTACGCTATGACCTAAATTATCGGCTGCTGCTTTGATGGGAACCCCTAAAATATGCGCTCTAATAGCCCAAGCATGACGCAAGTCGTATGGTTTAAATTCCAATCCAATTTTACGAAACCACCAGCTAACTCGTTGCGTTAATCCGGTTATCTGTGCATGATTATTTTTATCTTTTTTGTTAACTGCATCTATCAACATTTGTGAATATCTGGGATTTCTTAAATCAA
>JBCBHT010000447.1:0-4299 GCA_038525335.1 Cyanobacteria bacterium J06621_15
ACTAACTAAGTAGGTAGGCAAAATAATTTATAAGACTAAGATTATAACTTTATTCCCAATCCCCAATCCCCAATCCCCAATCCCTGATTCAAGCATTTTATATTTAATTACACCCACCTACTTAGTTAATTTTTAAAATTCACTGTGGTAGTAGAATTGAAAAGTTACTCATGCTCAATTACCACATTTAATTTGCCTCTGTTTCTGGCTATCAAAGCAACACAACGATTCTTGCTTTGAGCCACAAACTAAAAGATTAACCTTCTTATACGGTAACCATAAAACTTATTGTAAGAAGGCTGATTAGTCTCTGAACTACATCTACACCAAGTAGTTATTCACAACTTGAGATTATTATATTTTCTGTAAAGTCAAGCACCTTCTAGATTGATTAATGACGAAATCTAATATTTTTCAGCTTCATATTTTTCAATTCTTTAATAATTTATCCAGCAGATTTTTAACTCTCTTACTTTTTGCAGATCTATTATTCATAATCCTCCACTCCCTTACTCTAGTGCCGAATTATCCTCTGGCAAATTTTATTTTATCTGAGGCGATTTTTGAGCAGAAGCTCTTATTAATAACTGAAGATCAAAGCTATGCTGAAGTCTTTCAATATCTAAAAGAGTTTTGGATTATGCTACTGCTCTACTTGGGTTACTGGCGTCAACGCCAGGCTATTTTTTTAATTTGGGGATTATTATTTGGCTATTTATTACTCGATGACTCTCTAATAATTCATGAAAAAATGGGAGGAGTATTGAGTAATTTATTGAATCTTCAGCCTGCATTTAATCTGCGCTCAGTTGACTTTGGAGAACTAATATTTTCAAGTGTTATAGGAGCAATATTTCTAATCTTAATTAGCTGGAGATATCAACAAAGTGATGCTCCAGTCCGCAAATTTTGTAAAAATTTAATTTTTTTATTATTAGCTTTAGCTATCTCAGGAATAGTTTTAGACCTAATTCAAGTTGGCTTCAGTAATACAGGGAGAATTGGCAATATTTTTGCTTTACTAGAAGATGGAGGAGAACATATTGTGATGAGCTGTATATTAGCTTTCGTCTATTCAACTAACTGGGAGATATTATAGTCGTTTTAATTAATTTTTGAGTACTATGAGCTATCTATTTGAGGGACTAGGGACTGGGGACTGGGGGATTGTATAAATTTCATGCGCTCAATTCTTATTTAAGAATACTATAACTACTAATTAGTTTTTTTACTTAATATAAAGCTTGACATAAAAAGTAATCCCAGGATGTGAAATTTAATCCTAAATATTTTAACTAACAACTAATGACTAATAACTAATAACTAATGACCAGAATCTTCTTAGTTTATCAAGGAGAGTGTCAATGGCGTGTTGTTTCCAGGAAAATTGACTAACATAACTAATATGATAACTTTGCGATAATTTTAGGGTTAAAAATCGTGATTGTAGTAATGAAAGTCGGTTCTCCAGAACCAGAGATTCAAAAAATAGAAGCAGAATTACAGAGTTGGGGACTAACTCCCGAAAAAATCGTTGGTAAGCACAAAATTGTCATGGGCTTAGTTGGGGAAACTGCATCATTAGACCCGCTACAGATTAAGGATATTAGCCCCTGGATTGAAAATGTGATGCGAGTGGAAAAACCTTATAAAAAAACTAGCTTAGAATACCGCAATGGCGAGTATAGTAGCGTTATTGTTCCTACTCCTAGCGGAGATGTCCCCTTTGGCAAGAATCATCCTGTGGTGGTAATTGCAGGACCTTGCTCGGTAGAAAACGAAGCCATGATTATCGAAACCGCTAAGGCAGTTAAAGCAGCGGGAGCTAGATTTTTGCGGGGAGGAGCCTATAAACCCCGTACTTCACCCTATTCCTTTCAGGGTCATGGAGCAACTGGTCTGGAATTGTTGGCAGCAGCAAGGGAGGCTAGTGGCTTAGGCATTATTACGGAAGTCATGGACACCGCCGATGTCGATATGGTGGCAGAATTTACCGACATTATTCAGATAGGTGCCCGTAATATGCAGAATTTTGCCTTGTTAAAAAAAGTAGGAGCCCAAGAAAAGCCCGTGTTTCTCAAGCGAGGGATGGCGGCTACTATTGATGATCTTTTGATGGCTTCTGAGTATATCTTAGCAGGAGGAAATTCCCAGGTAATTTTGTGCGAGCGGGGTATTCGTACCTTTGATCGCAAATACGTGCGGAATACTCTTGATTTAGCTATATTACCTGTTTTACGCTCCCTAACTCATTTACCAATCGCGATCGATCCCAGTCACGGTACTGGAGTTGCGGGCTTTATTCCTCCTATGGCGAAAGCTGCGATCGCCGCTGGGGCAGATTCTTTGATGATTGAAGTGCATCCCAATCCCGCAAAGGCATTATCTGATGGTCCGCAATCTCTCACTTTTGCAAGTTTTGAGAACTTGATGCAGGAGTTGAGCGTTATTAGTAAAGTGGTTGATCGTTGCTCGGAATCTCCCGTCGCACCAGTCTAAGATTAGGAGATAATGGGGGTAAACAACCAACGTTGAGATTAGATTAATGGAAGATCAATCTAGTAAGCCCGTTATCTCCGATACTGAAGCTGATATTAAAGAGGATAAGACAACACCATTACGCTGTTTTATCTCTTCTATATTTGCAGGGGTAATGGCATATGGGGCATACTCTTTGCTAAACTCAATCACTCTCACTTACGGCTCTAAGGCTATCACCACCACCAACCCTCTAGTATTTAATATTACTACCGCCGTCAGAACTTTAGTGATGGGAATTGTGGCACTGGCAACTTTTGTTTTTGCCTTAGCCACCTTGGGATTATTTTTGTTAGGAATTCAATTAGCGATTCAAAAGTTTAAACAGGCTTAGTTTGAGCAATCATTACTTAACTTATATTGCTATAATTTGTGGCATTCATAGTTAACACTTCTCTAGCTATTTCAATCTTACGTTTTAAAGAATAGGGTTCGGGGCGACCATGACCATCAACACCATAATAACTATCAAAAATTGATTGATTACTAATGCCTTGAGCCACAAATTTGGATAAGTATAGCTGATAAAATTTAAAATTTCTTTGATGTAGATTATCGTTAATATTAGCCAACAAGTAAATATTAGGAACACTATTTATTTTTTGCTTAAAGCGATAAAAACAAGAAACTTGGTTGCCAAATTTTTGCAAAAGGGTTTTGGGAGAATTACTTAGCAATACAGTCTGCATTAAATGCTTACGATACTGTAGTAAGATCTGGCTATTTACAGCTAAAACATTAGTTTTTTGTGAAAGGTAGGTACTGGTCAATAGAGCCCCAAATGTGCCAGCAGAGGAACCAAATAACATTGTATCCTGGAGCGAAATTTTAGCAGCTTGGCAGATATACTCAATAACCTGAGCAATTATTTGATTAAAGTTTATAGTTGGGGAACCAACATAAAAACTAGAGGTTAAACTAGGAATAAACTGCCCAGGATCGCTAATGCTCATGACTGAAATATTATTAGCTTTAAAAGCTGAAATACAGCCCTCAAAACTAATTTTATTTGACCCTAAATAATACTCATTTGGAGTTAGCTTCTGATATCGAGGGTGAGCACTTTGAAAATAAATATCAAGCTGACTAGAATTTTCCTTGAGATAACAAAAAATATAGAAATAAGGTATGCCGTATAGCTTCTGCTGTTTAGGATAGTATATTTTATAAATGACTGGTTCCCCAATAGATAAATTGTGGGGTTGTAATTGACTATAGTCTTCAATTTCAATCTGTCGAAATAATGTGGGAATATCTCCAAATATCTGCCGATTATAATTACTAGGAAGTACTGACAAAGCAAAGCTAATCAGTTTGGCAATCTGAGAATATTCCTCTTGCTGTTGATAAACTTCTAATTGAGCTTGAGTCTTTTTTGCTAGGGCGATCGCATCTATTTTCATCTATTAACTTTATTTTCTTATTTAGCTCAGAATGTCAGAATCTTAATCTTCAATAATCAGTTGCTAGAAGATTAACATCCCCCAACTAAAAGCGTGAGGAAAATTGAAATAAATAGATTTAGTAAATATATGTAAATAAACATCAATATATTATAAGTTTTTAAAAGGAAAGTCATAAAAATAGTGTCAGATTAGCAAATCAATAGCTAATCTGGGTGCGAAACCTAGCACTGATTGCAAATAATCAATAGGATTCTGCATTTAAAGTACAGCTAACTTGATCATTAAGTCCGATGCATAATAAAAGACATAATCTGCCCAAAAAAATATTTCACGGCAAAACTGCTAAATCTCAACC
>JBCBHT010000448.1:0-4252 GCA_038525335.1 Cyanobacteria bacterium J06621_15
TGTCGATGAAGAGTTTTGAAGAAAGTTAGGAGTTATTCAATTTTGGATTTTAGATTTTAGATTTTGGATTGGAGTTAGGAGTTAGGAGTTAAGAGTTAGGAGTTGTTTTTGATTTCTACCTCCTCCCCTTCTACCCCCTCTACCCCCTCTAAGAAAAATCTCCCCATCTCCTCATTTTGCTTCCATCCAATTGTCACCTGCTTTTGCTTCGACTAATAAAGGAACGCTTAACTTTAGAGCATTTTCCATCACTGATTTAATTTTGATTTGCAGTTCTTCTAATTCTTGAGGAGGAACTTCAAAAATTAATTCATCGTGAACCTGTAATAACAATCTTGCTTGGTAATCTTGCAAAAGTTCGTGTATTTTTATCGAAGCAATTTTGATAATGTCAGCACTAGAACCTTGAATTGGAGCATTAGCAGCAGCACGTAATAATCCCGCATCGTAAGCACCTATATTCTTTAATTGACTTAATTCAATTTCTTCTGGTGCAACATTTTTGAGGTTCTGTAAATTTCTGCTGGTAAAATCAACGTAGCGTCTGCGTCCCAAAATTGTTTCCACATAACCTTGAGAAATTGCTTGCTTTTTCACGCTTTCCAAAAATTCAAAAACTTTGGGATAGCGAGTATAAAACCTTTTAATAAATTCATTCGCAAGACTTTTATCTATACCGGTTGAACGGGAAAATCTCAAGGAACCCATTCCGTAAATTACACCGAAGTTAATAGTCTTTGCTACTCGTCTTTCATCTGCTGAAATATCATCTTTTTCGTATACCAATCTTGCGGTAACAGTATGTATATCCTCGTTATTATTGTAAGCTTCCACTAAAACTGGTTCTTGACTCAAGTGAGCTAAAATTCGTAATTCAATTTGAGAATAATCCGCTGCTACTATTGACCAATTTTCTTCCGGAATAAAAGCTTTACGAATCTGACGACTGAAAGCTGTACGAATCGGAATATTTTGTAAGTTTGGATTAGAAGAAGATAGTCTTCCGGTTGATGTTGCTGTTTGATTAAAATCTGTATGTACTCGTTTAGTATCTTCCCGAACTAATGCTGGAAGTGCATCAACATAAGTAGATTTTAATTTAGATAAAGTCCGATACTCAATAATCCCATCGATAATTCCCGTTTCATCTACATCTCGCAGTTTTTCCAAAGTTGCTGCATCTGTAGAATATCCAGTTTTAATTTTACGAGAATATTTAGTACTTAAACCCAAATTCTCGAATAAAATTTGACTTAACTGTTTGGGAGAACCTAAATTAAATTTTTCTCCTGCTATTTCATGAACCTCTGTTTCTAATTTATTTAAATCAGTCTCCAACTGCTGCGAAAGTTCGTTTAAATAATCTGTATTAATGCGGATTCCTTGAAATTCCATATCCGCTAAAACTTTTTCCAAAGGTTGTTCAACTTCTGAAAAAAGTTTTGATAAATCAGGAAATTTATTCAATTCTTCCCGCAACTTTTCAACTAAACCAAATGTAGTATAAGCATCCATACCGCAATAATCAGCAACTTCAGAAATGCTGACATCGGCGATAGTTTGACCCTTTGGAACTAATTCAACATAGCTTTTAGCCATCAAATTCAAATACTTTTGAGAAAGTTCGCTCAAACCATGACTGCTATCAGGATTGAGAACGTAACTTGCTAACATCGGGTCAAATATAACCCCTGCTAAATTAATTCCCTGACATCTGAAAACAGCACGGTCAAATTTAGTATTTTGAAAAGCTTTGGGATAATCTTTACTTTCTAAAATTGGACGTAGCGCTTCTAAAGCAATGTTTTTATCCAGATTATTCCCGTTTTTATGTCCCACAGGAATATAAGCCACTTCCTCAGCTTTAGTTCCCCAACAACAACCAATTCCCACCAATTCAGCATCTCTGGGTTCCAAATCGGTGGTTTCGGTATCCCAAGCAACCGGTGTTTCCGGACTGGTAAATTTTTCTAGTATTTCAACTAATTCTTTTAACTTCGTTTCTGTATCGATAATTAACGGTTCGATTGGTGAAGTATT
This sequence comes from Cyanobacteria bacterium J06621_15, assembly GCA_038525335.1. Classification (GTDB taxonomy): domain Bacteria; phylum Cyanobacteriota; class Cyanobacteriia; order Cyanobacteriales; family Nostocaceae; genus Rivularia. The sequence goes on from JBCBHT010000448.1 coordinate 2,041, forward strand.
TTGCTTTTGGAATTCTTCTGTATCCTCAGCACTCCAGAACCATAAATCATCGTCTTCAACTTCAGCAGTTTCCGCTTCTGTTTCCGTTACTTCCTCAACATTTCCACCAAACTTTTCCTGGAGCTGATTAATTTTTTTCAGAAAAGAACTAAATTCTAATTTCTCTAAAATAGGTTTGAGTTCGCTATTTTCAAAACCTTTTAACTTACAATCTTCTAAATCAACTTCTAACGGAACATCTTCAACAATTTTCGCTAAAAACTGAGATTTCTCTGCATCTTCCTTACCAGTTTCTAGCTTCTTACGAGCAGCACCTTTTATTTCATCCAAAGACTGATAAACTTTTTCCAGAGAACCATAAGTATCGAGCAACTGTACCGCTGTTTTCTCTCCAATCCCCTTCACACCGGGAATATTATCCGACTTATCACCGCAAAGCGCTTTAAAATCAACAACTTGAGTTGGTAAAACCCCTAACTTTTGCTTAACTTCTTCCGAATGAAATTCTGTTAACCCTTTACTTGAACGCTGTAGAGTTTCCTTATTCAAATATAGGACGCTAATTTGCTTATCCTTATCAACCAACTGAAATAAATCTCTGTCCCCAGTCAGGATTTTAACTTGATATCCTGCCTTAGATGCTTTTTGCGCTAAAGTTCCTAAAACATCATCAGCTTCATAACCAGCAGCAGTCAATATTGGTAAATTAAATCCCGTAAGTAATTCGTGGAGATTTTCTAAATCGGGAATAAAATCTTCTGGGGTTCCCGGACGGTCAGCTTTATAAGTATCGTCGGCTTGATGACGGAAAGTTGGTAAACTCAAATCAAAAGCAACAGCTATCGCTTCAGGTTGCTGTTTTTCCATTACTTCTAGCAAAGCTTTAATAAAACCAAAACATACGCTGGTGGGTATACCAGATTTGGTACGAAGTCCACCATCTCGTCCTTTAGCAAAAGCAAAATAAGAACGAAATGCAAGAGAATGTCCGTCAACTAGGACGAATGTCGGATTTTGGGGAGAACTTTTATCGGAAGTCATTCAATTTTGTATTTTGGATTTTGGATTGAAGCTATGTGATTAGAGCGTGTCATTGAGGACATCTACTTATTTTAAACAGTTGGTTCACTTTTGGAACATTTGTTTTAGTCGATAAGGGAAATTCTAGGTTTATGAGCTTCAGACACCGTACCAGCAACTTTTCTACTCCTCATTTCCCTTATGCAATATTAGGACTTACGCAAACCTAAATTGTCATTGCGACCGAAACGCAGTGTAGGGGAGCAATCCCAGCCATCGGGAGATTACGTCGCTACCGCTCGTAATGAGGTAATCGTGTTACTTTTGCGTAAGTCCTGAATATATAAGATGTCTCATCACTGCAAAAGAAGAATAATCTCCAACAAACCGGATTTACTTACGTAATTATCAAATTTCCTTTCCTAATTGAGCTATTCGCGAACAACCCTAGTTTGTTAACTAGATACAGCACTTTAATAAAGTGTCTTTATAAATATCAATCCTATCTTTATCAAATTACTAAATATGTTTCCTATTTATAAGTTAGTAGAACTTGTGACTCAAGCTGTATTTAATATCAAAGTTTATTCAACTTAAAACTAGCTTCAAAATTAACGAATTTAGCATTCCTAAACTTTAAATATTAATCGGGATGTTTGCTGATGTGAATTATAGGACTGATAGAACAGAATAAAAACATGAAGCGCAAGACGAATTGCTTCAAATAAAGAGAAGTTTTAAAGATAAGGGAATAACATGAAATTTACTAAATTAGCTACTTCTATAGGTTTAACAATCGGTTCAGTTTTATTTGTTTCTAACTCTGCTCATGCGGCAAGTTTCACAAGTAATGTTACTCAAACTAGTGATGGTTCTAAAGGCGATATATTATTAGATTCTATCGAACAAAACGGTAGAACAATTAATCAAAATCAATTCTCCTTTGTTGAAAGTGTGAATAGCTTTAGTAACACTGAGTATAGAGGAGGAAATACCGGCGCAGCAAGTACAGATAAAGGTGATTTAGTTGGCGGTATGGACACAAGCGAAGACCCAACGAAAGGTGAAATCGCCAGTTTCTTGGGAGATAATAACTTGAATAGAATTATTGATGGCGAAGGTCGTACATTTAGTATGGATCTTAAATTTGATAGTCTTATTGCAAAAGATGATACCGGATTAGATAGCTTAT
>JBCBHT010000449.1:0-4252 GCA_038525335.1 Cyanobacteria bacterium J06621_15
AATGGATTTGGTTCTGCATTTGTTTCAGAAAAATTGCGAAAATCTGCTATGCTATCATCCGCATTAGTTGCAGTAGAAGCATTAGCATCATTAATTGCTTCAAATGCTGCGTTTTCTTGATTGAAATTGACAAAAGTTAAGTCTGAAAAGGAACCAGCAAAAGTTGCTGCTAAAGCTGGTGAAGTTGCTAAAACAGAAGTAGCAACTATTGGAGAGACTTGTAAAATTAACTTTTTCCCAAATTTTGAATGTAACTTCTTCTGCATTCTTGTCATGATTTTATGCTTAATCTATATAATGTCCGAAAAAATAACTATATTAGCTAGTACTCTTCAAATACAAATAAAATAGTTAAATTACGGATAAAATTATTTGGAATTATGAAAATTTTACAAAGTGCTGGTACCCTATCACATCAATTTTACGGGGTTCGTAGTTGCGCTTTAGCGCCAAAGCTAACCTGATATTAATACTAATGTGCAATCAGAAGATTATTTTTGTTAACTTGAATTGAGATTCGGGAATACTAATTTTGGTGAATATACATCTACCATTAATAAAATGACCCGAATTCATTTTCTGACCCCCGAACAAGAAGCTTTAATTCCCGAATTTCAAGAGAAATGGAAACGCATTTATCTATCAACTCAACCCATTGAACGTAACCGAGCAAAAGCAGCAGTTCAAGGTGCTTACGCTGTCATGGGTAAACCGGAACCCGAAGTCATTTTCTGTAGTAGTCCCCGTGCTGCTTTAGATAGACTTCAAGCTTATATAGAAATGTCTGAAAATAATTCTCAAGCTTTACCAGAAGAACAGTCAAATGACTTATTTGAAGTTCTCTCTTCGGTTTGGGAAAATATACAGTTTACAAATGAAAAACAATTAATAACACAACCGCTTCATGATTTGTTACAAGATATTTTAACTGATTTATTTAAATTTCTTGAAAAACATATTGATAATTGTCTTCCTGCAAATTTTACTCTCCTAGATATCTTTGAGCAAAGTTATATTGGTACATTCCCTATTGGAGATACTTTATTTACAAAAATATTTGAGGAAGATTTTAAAAATCAAGATGTGGAAAATATTAATGATTTATTTAACCAGTTTGAAGAAATTGTATCAGAATCTATTAAAGAAACTTTTGATTTATTTGCTTCTGCTATTGATGAATGTTTAGGTTTCTTTTCTGGTAGGGGATTCTTGTTTGAACGGTCGCTAAAGCAAGCAATTAAAAAGATACTCATTAATAAAATCTGTTGTTTGAAAAATTATGATGATAATGATGCAATCACAACCTCTCTATGTTTATTGAGCAAAAAATTATTGGAAGAAAATCCTCCTATAATAATCTATAAATACATAATTAATTGTATTTTGATTGATTATGCAATTTCAGAATTAAATTATTCTTATAATCCACAAAAATGGTCTGCTTTAAAAGGTCTAGTAAAACATTGCGGCTGTATTTTTACTGTAGATAATTTATGCATTATTTGCGAACGACCGACAAAAATTTTGGTGAATGAAGATAACCAAATTCACGCTGAAGGAGAAACAGCAATCGAATTCGCAGATGGATTTGTTGCTTATGCATATAACGGTACATATTTACCTGAAAAATATGGAAGTATTCACCCAACTCAGTGGCAAACTCAATGGTTTTTTGAGGAAGAATATAACGATTTACAAGAAGTATTAATTCAAGGTATTGGAGCAGTTCGTTTGTCTGAGGAACTACCTTTAATACAAGAAGAAGTAGAGCAGGAGGTAATGGGAGAATATACTCTTTTTAAACTGGGAAATAAAGGTGTTAAAAAAACTAATATTTTGAAAAGAGTTGATTCGCAAACCGGTGACACCCATGCTGTATTTATATCTTGGATGGAAAAAACAATTCAGGGTGCTATTAGGTACGCTAATCAAAATTACTCAGCAGAAGATTTTCCAATTCCTGAAAATGACTCTGTAGAATAAATTGCTTTGAATTCACGATTCTATTTAAAATGATTCCAGAGATAATATATCCCGCTTGAATCATGAAAAAGCAGCTACTAAGAAAATTACACCTCACCATTGCTCCAATTGTCATACTCCCATTGTTAATCACCGTGTCTACAGGAGTTATTTATCGTATTTCCAAAGACTGGTTCGGACTATCTCGGAATCAAGTTCATTTTTTAATGGTTCTCCATGAAGGTGAATATTTTGGAAAAACTCTAGAATCAGTTTACGTTTTACTCAATGGTTTAGGTTTACTTTGGATGTTAGTCACCGGTGGAGCAATGTTATTTCAAAATTTTAAAAATTTAAATCAAGCAAACAAATCAAGTGAATCTTCTGCTCTGAATAATCAGGTTGAAATATCTGATAAACAATAAGTTTAATTTCTAAAGCTTCTAAAAAATATCTGATAATATACCAAAAAAAATAAATATTAATTGCTTAGCGAAAATTAACGTAAATCAAAAGAAATCTGGCGACATAAATATACTAAACTATTCTTTGGATAGAATTATTCTATATATTTTGTCCCATCATTCAAATATGTAAGGAAATCGATTCAAATTATTCAATTAATTTATTTAAATCAATTAAAAATTAGACATTTATTTTATTCATCTGACAATTTTTTCCCTAACTTCATACACCTAAAAAATATTTCTCATAATTCTTTCATTTTTCAGTATGAAATGTTGTAATATAAAAAATGAGAAGATTATGAAAACTCTTATTGAGATACTAGATGCCTATAATTTTCAGTAAACGCTTTTATACAGGAAAATTAGCGCTCACCTCCGGTGCAGCAAAGCTGATTGCATCGCTAGGAATATTATGTGGACTGTGTTTGAGTGGTTGCAGTCCGGGTGCAACTCTGCCTGAAAGTACAACTCAAGAGGTTGAAAATACCGTACAAAATACAGATACGAAAGATAAAAAGGTGATTCTGACAACCTTTACGGTGCTTGCTGATATGGCTCGTAACGTTGCAGGAGACAAAGCGATTGTTAACTCATTAACTAGACCGGGAGCCGAAATTCACGGTTACGAACCGACTCCTAGCGATATAGTCAAAGCACAGGATGCAGACTTGATATTAGATAATGGCTTGGGTTTAGAGCGCTGGGCACAGAAGTTTTACGGGAATCTCAAAGATGTCCCTCATGTCACCTTGACTGAAGGTATTACACCCATAGATATCAGCGAGGATGCTTATAGAGGAAAACCGAATCCCCATGCTTGGATGTCACCGAAACTAGCTTTAAAGTATGTAGAAAACATTCGCGCTGCTTTGGTAAATTTAGACCCAGCGAATGCAGATACCTATACTGCAAATGCAAAAGCTTACAGCGAACAAATAAAACAAATCGATAAAAAGTTACAAAATACGGTTAAAGAAATACCTGAAAATAGACGTTTCATGGTGACTTGTGAAGGAGCATTTTCTTATTTAGCAAAAGATTATGGATTAAAAGAAGAGTATTTGTGGGCTGTTAATGCTGAAAAACAAGCGACTCCCCAACAAATAAAAGAAGTAATTAATGCAGTAAAGCAAAATCAAATTCCCGTAGTATTTTGTGAAAGTACCGTTAGTGCAGACGCTCAAAAACAAGTAGCACAAGAAAGCAATGCCGAATTTGGTGGAGTATTTTACGTTGATTCACTGACTGACAAAAATGGCGTTGCACCAACCTATTTTCAATTGTTAGAGTACAACATAAACACTTTAGTTAGTGGTTTAAAAAAGTAAAAAATATCAATTACTTAACAGTTAATATTTTGTAGGGTGCTGTGACACTGTGAATATTTTTGAACGTAGTAACAATGCAATTTATAGTGTCACGCACCAAACCAGTATTGTGTTAATTGCATCATTTCTGAATTAATTAAATAATCACTAAATACTATGTCTAAAACAACAGTTAACGTTGAAAATTGTACAGTTACTTATAACGGAAAAGTAGCTTTACACGAAGCTAATTTACAATTAAAATCCGGTTCTATCAGTGGCTTAGTCGGAATGAATGGTTCGGGTAAATCGACCTTATTTAAAGCAATTATGGGTTTTGTTAAACCGATAAACGGGCATGTATCTATCAAAGGGATGTCCATGAAAAAGGCGCAAAAACAAAATTTAGTTGCTTATATTCCCCAATCTGAAGATGTGGACTGGGATTTTCCTATCAACGTCCAAGATGTTGCAATGATGGGTCGGTATGGCTACATGAATTTCTTAAGAATTCCG
>JBCBHT010000450.1:0-4247 GCA_038525335.1 Cyanobacteria bacterium J06621_15
TTTCAACCCTAGGCGGGTTGGATGTCTACCCGACATAATTAATGTGGTGGGGTACTAGACCACGTTAATTCTGATGGGTTTGTTTTCTTTCAACCGTCGGGAGACGTAAAATTTTACGTCTCTACACTCGTCCAAAATAATGGGTCAATAAAAATAATTTTTTTCTACCCCCTCTCCCCACTCTTCCCCCTCTACCCCCTCCCTGTTTTTACCCCAAAGACTTTATTAATCCCAACTTCTCCCTCCACTTCTTCACCCCAACTTCCAAATCTCCCGACAACCAACCATCAAACTGGGGATAAACGGGTAATCTCGGTACCAGTTCCCAACCTTCATTTAACATTTCTCTTAACTCGTTTTCCTGAATATGCGGATAATCGGGATTAACTTCATCTATGGGGCTGATTCCTCCCAAATCTCTCGCACCTGCTTCGATACAACTAAGCAACCATTGTTCGTCTTTAACTAGGTTCGGTGGAATTTGAATTTTTATATCTTCAGGTAAAATCTCCCGTGCTTTTGCAATAACTTCTGGTAATTGATGCGGATTAAACGGTTCTGCATCAAAGCTTTGTTGAGTCCCCGGACTATGTGGTTGTAAGATAACTTCTTGGATGTGTTGATATTTTTGATGTAGTTGGGATATCGCTGCTAATGTATCCCAAGAATCTTGTTTTGTTTCTCCAATTCCTAATAGTAATCCGGTTGTAAAAGGTATTTTTAATTCACCAGCATATTGTAATTGCTGTAAGCGCAATTCTGGTTTTTTACTAGGTGCATGTTTATGAACGGTTTGTAATAAATCTGGTGTTAGCTGTTCTAACATTAACCCCATTGAAACATTAACTTGTTTTAGATTTTCCATTTCCTCAAAACTCAAAGGTCCCGCATTGGTATGAGGTAAAAAACCCATCGATAAAGCTAATTCACATAAATCATAAATTAAGTTAAACCATTTTTCTCTACGTGATGAATTTAGATGAACTTCTCCACTGAGAATTAATATTTCACAAACATTTTGATTTTTAAGTCGTTTAAAAATATTTTCTGCTGTTGATAAAGACATCCAAGAATCATTTCCAGGGTCGGTACGAAAATTGCAGTAAGTACACCTGTTGAAGCATTCGTAAGTCGGAACAATAGTATATGCAGGACTATAGGTAACTGTGGATGAATTCAAAAACTGCATAGGAAAAAATCAAAATTTTAATTAAGAAAAGGGAGGGGGAAGAAGGGGAAGAGGGGGAAGAGGGGGAAGAAAATTTAGAATCATAAGCTTATCGTTGCTAGGTAACGAGATATAGTCATTCCAATACATTCCTAACTCATAACTCATAACTCCTAACTCTTACCTCACTATTCCCTATTCTCTACTCCCTGAATATAAAAGGTACCCTCTTGGGTACTTCGGAAAAAAAAATCAATTTTATAGAATATATATAAGTGAATAATATTAACTGATTCATAAACTAATTAAAATGACGCAGAAAGGAAATCTCGGATTTATTTTAAAAATGGCTCAAACGATAAATCCTCAGATTTATCCAGGGCGAGAATTATCGATAAATTTAGCAGAATTACGTCAACTTCCGGAAGGTACTTTAGGTAGAGAATTAGCCTATTTTTTAGATAAAAATGGTTTTGAGCCGCTGAATTCTGGGGATTGGATACAGCGAACTCATGATGTCTGGCACGTTATAACTGGACTTTCTCCATCTAAGGATGATGAATTCATATTACAAGCTTTTACTAGGTCACAAGTCTTTCGCCCTTCTAGTGCCATAATTGTTTTAGCTGGTTTGATAACACATAAATGCAATTTATCAGAGATTATTACAGTTATCAAAAGCGGCAGGATGGCGAAAAAATTAATTGATTGGGATATTGAATCTGATTGGGCTACTCCTTTAACCGAAGTCAGAGAAAAGTTAGGCGTTTTACCATTGAATAATCAGGAGTTAAGAGTTAGGAGTTAATAATTAATATCAATATATTTTACCTATTACTTATCACCTATTACCTATTTCCAAAAACAATTTTTCATTATTAATTAATAACTACCTCCTGTTGCTTGGCATAAATATTTTTCAGATGCTTCTTGACTGTATTAATTGTAATATAAAGCTCTTCGGCAATTTCTTGGTAAGAATAATTAGCTCTACGTAACAACCAAACTTGAGATTCTCGCTCGGTTAAAGCATATTTTTGAGCTTCTGAAATCGCTATACTTTGATTAGTTTGTTCGCGGTCTTCTATAGTAACTATTATATAATCATCATTGGTTTCATTTGCTTGTAACCATCGAGCGCGAGTACGTATTTTAGATTTCGATTCGGTTTTGATTTCTGACTCAATAGATATTTTCTGAGTAGGAAATAGTTGACGACTTTCGTTTAAAGATTGACAAATACGCTGAATTTCATTCGGTAATCTACCTTTATTAAGTTCTTTGCTGAATTCCTCACAAATAGAACGTGCGCGTTCGTTAGCATGAATTAATTCACCCTGAACTGTTACTATAAAAATCCCATCCACAAAGCTTTCAATTACAGCTTGCATCAGATAAAGTTTCGATGTGGACTGTATTTTGTCATATTTAGCTTTTTCCCCATAAAATACATTTTTATTGGTGGATGCAAGTTTTTGATACTGTTCTAAGACTGAAACATTCATTATTTATCTCCTTAAAAATCAAAAATACTGAATTTAGAAGCTCCTGTGAAGCTACTAGCAGCATTGTTATAAAAGAGATTCTGCATCCGCAATGATTGAGCAGTAACCTTGAAGAAAGTATTGAAGTCAGTGAAGGTACAGAGAAGTTTTCGGAATTTCCATGAAGTAAGGTGAAGTTTTTCTTTAGCTGGGTACTCCAATACACCCATTCGATTCATAATGACTGTATTGTGATACCGGCTTAAAGTAAACACCTGGGGAGTTCTGCTGAATGGATTTAGTAAGTATTGATGAATATTTCTGTATCGAAAATCAACGTAAATACGTTGCTCTTTTGAAAGGAAAAGTTGGTTTGACCCGTCGTCGGGCTGAGTGTTTTGTGAAGTTATGGGTTTATTTATTACTCAAACAGCAGCAAGAATTGGGAATTGCAATCAATCAACCTTTAAGGGAACTTCAACTACCTCAAGGTTTCATTGCTTGTACTCACCGAGAAGCTAACGAATTATTTTACGCTGAAGAAGATAGGGGTAGCGAACGTGCTGCAGGAATGATGATTGATAAGTTGGTAGCTTTGGGACTTATCGAAAAGGAATTTGATGGTAACAATATATGTATTCGTATTTGCTCTGGCTTAACAGATATTAACGAACCTCTAGATGTTTCCACAACTGTGGAACTTTTTACTGATAGCTTCAACCCCCGTACCGATGCTATACCCGTTGCAACTTTTTTAGCTCGCAATTACGACTGGATGAACAAAAAAACCACTGCAGCACCCCAAAGAATAGCTCGAATCTTGCGTACTTGGACTAAACAATATTCAAAAGGAATGCGGGTTTTGCGTCGCAGCGATAATCAAGACCCCGTTGCTGTATGCGTTCTTTATCCTGCAGCTTGTGAATCCGAAGAGAATTTTTTTCTACCTCCTTCTAAAAGTCTGCACCTGACTACAAACAGCACAACCGACCCTTTCAAGATGGCACAAGCAGGAGACGAAGATTGTACTTCTGTATTTATTCGTAGCTTTGAAATTGATTCTAGATATCAGCACCACCATAATTATTGTCTTTTATTAAAGGATGCTCGCCAAACATTAATAGATATGCAGGTAGATTTTCCTAATCTTTGTGACTTGTACACCTTAGTTATCCATCCATCTGTCGAAATCCTAGCCACCGCAATGGGTTTTCAGAAAACTATTCAAGACCCACAAATGTTTCTCTACTGGATGTACATGGCTTTAGATAAGTATCTTGCTCTTGATATAGAAAAAGCTGCATCAAACCTGAAGCTAGAGTGAGCGCTTGCTCTCATCTTAAATAATTTAATTAATAAAATTTTATTTTTTTGTTTAAAAGCTGTAATTCATTAATAAAAGGCATTTCAGAGAATATATTAAATCGCGACTTCACCTTAATTTAAAAAAAATTCCTGAAAAGCCTTTACAAAGCTAAATATTTGTCTTAGTATAAGTACATAGGTTGAAAGACCTAAATATATATAAGACAAACGCAATTATCTGAACCATGACAACCACATTACAAAGACGCGAGAGCGCGTCAGCGTGGGAG
>JBCBHT010000451.1:0-4231 GCA_038525335.1 Cyanobacteria bacterium J06621_15
CCTCCAAAACTAAAAACTAGCTGTAAACGTTGATTAGAAGTTTTGATTTGGACAGTACCTTTGCTTGCTTTAGTGCTAGATTTTTGGGAACCCACAATTGACTCCTGGACTTATAAACGAAGACAAAGAGAAACTGCTAGCTTGTTTCTCCATTGCCTTGCTGGACTCGGAATCAGCGCGCTCTGATTTACCCCAACTTTACCCCAATAAATTGTCCAAACCCGTCTAAAAATGTCCAACGTGGGGGTAAATTTACACCCAATCGACACCCCTCGAATCGCTGAAACGGGGTTTTACGGCATTAAAAAACCCCCAGAAGCTTTAGCTGCTAGGGGTTTCATCTTAGATGCCAGGAACGAGACTTGAACTCGTGACACGAGGATTTTCAGTCTGACTTCAACCACATAAACACAGTACTTTCACCCTTTTCATACCCTATTACCCCCAATTTACCCCCATTTCTACTGACACGGGGACTAACGATAAAATTAGTCCTCCTTTTAGATTTGTGTGACACGAGGACTAACAATAAAGGCACTCACCCTTCTGGATGTTTTTATAAATTCAAAACAACTTGATGTTTACTTGAAATAAGTGCGAAATTAAAAGTGTTAATCCCTGAAGTTTTCAGCTATTGATTTGGTGGGTAAATAGAGTTTAGTGGGGTACTGTTTAAACTGCTCAAAACCATATTTTTGGTAAAATCTGACTGCATTCTCATCTATTGCTTCTACTACAACAGCTATCGATGCAACCTGCGAGGTAGCATCTAAAACCCTTTTAAGAGCATCAATTAAAACCAACTCACCTATACCTTTACCTTGATGACTCTGCGAGACAGCAAGACGACCTAGCAAAGTAGCGGGAAGTAAAGGATAACGTGGTACAGTTTTTGCAAAGTCCTCATTTAAATTAGAAACATCCACTGCATAGGAAGAAAGCGTGTAGTAAGCAATAATATCAATATTCGGGGAATCAATTAATACAAAAACTGTAGAAACTTTTTTCTTAAGCTCCTGGGATGCTTGTTTACGAATATAATTGTCTAAACTGTCATTTCCGCTAATAAACGCCGAACGGTTATGCTTCTTTTTATCAAGCAATTCAATCGTTAATGCCATTGTTTTCCATTACTTGCTTGTAACGTGAAGTTGCTTCTCGCAAGGCATCCGAGGGCTTGGGTGGATTTAAAATTGCTTCAACAAAAGCTTCTGCATCCTCTGTACTCAATTTTAAAGTTTGTTGCTGTTCGATAACTTTACACGCAGCTGCTTGAACGCTGGCTATGACGAAATCCGTTAAGGTTACTCCTTGTAAATCAGCGGCTTTCTGCCATAAAGCTTTGATTTCTGGATTCACGCGAGCTTCTAAACGAGCCATTGATTTCGGAACGTTAGTGTTGCTCATAGATTATATGTAAATAACTAACTTTTATATTATATACGGCAATTTGCCGTATATGTATAAGTCGATTTTTATCTGTTACGAGCATAACCGTCTAGCTCGCGGTGATAGTGGTTTTATGAATGTTATCTTGCGACATTATCTGAAATGATAATGTGAGTTTAATAATTCATTTGCCTACCTCCACATTAAAATATTTAGCAATTTCTTCTAATACCGAAGCCTTCCATCGCAGATGCTGTACTGTCTTGTTGCTTCCGGCTTTGTCTAATATGAATATGCTGTAGTCATTCCCCCTTTCGGTTGGTGAATAGGATTTGGTGCGCTTGAGTTTGCCAGTTTTGGTGCTAATTCGCTCAGAGTAATAACTCGTCTGTAATCCCACTTCCTCTAATGCATTGTTGATTTGATAGGCTTTGATGTTTGTCCCGTGGCGGTTATTCCAGATTTGCGCGAGTTTAGTTGGCGATACGTATTCTTCATCGGACTTTGGTTGAATACCTGGAAGTATTTTTTGAACAGAAGGAGATATTTCTGGAAATTGAGCCTCAATAGCTCGCAGAAGATAGGTTGCTTTAAGTTCCTCAGATAAGGATGTAGGGGCAAGAATATTCCCATAAATTCTTATCAGTTCTTCGGGAGATATTTGGAGTTTAGTTGAGCTTGCTTCAGTTTCGATTACTTTTCTTAGGGTACGGTTTGCCCAGATGCGGAACTCGACGCTAACCCATTGCGCTAAATCAATGGCGATTTCTGGATGTCCCCAGGTTCCTTGCGGTATTTTGTCGCCACGTCCTCTTATGGTGATAACCAATTTAGATGCCGGGATTCCGGTATCTAACGAAAGCCCTTCCCAATAAGCTTTTGTGGAATTAAGAGATGCATAATGGTTAAACTTTTTCTCGCAAGCCTTACACATTTGAGTCAAGTTAACGTAACCACTCGGTACATCATATTTTGCAATCTTTGTGGCTTCGCTTAATTGAGCGATTACACTTCCATTCCAATCATGAGTTATTAGATTCATAACAAAAATTGATTGATACAGGGAAGAGGCGAATGTATCGCCTCGTCTTCGATTAAACTAATTTCTTATTCAGATAGCTTTCAATGATTTTTATCTGAGCTAATTGCGGGACTGTCACAAGATATAAGCTTTAGGAAGATCCAAAAAATAAATTGTCCCACCGTTTTACAAAATTTCCGGACAAAACCTAGACGTGTGGCGATGTGGCTCTACCGAGCGACACCAACGGTGATGAAGCAGCACGCAGAAGGGGGCTTTCACGCCACCCTTCGGGTATCTCCCTTTGGGAGACGCTGCGCTAACAGCATTTGCTCATGGGGGAAACCACGCCAGTTCCTACAACGCGGCGGCAGTCGCTACAACGGAGGGAACCTCCGCAACGCGCTGCCTTGGGAACCCGCGCAACGGACTGGCTCCCCAAGACCACAATGCTTCACTTGCTACAACCGTCGTGTTCCGAGCCGCACCAAGGCGTGAACGGCAACGCAGTGGCTTCCCCATGTAAGCCGTTAGCGCAGCGTGTCTGCCAGGACATAGGCAATTTCTGTGAGTGCGATCGCTAAATCCGAAGGGGACAATTTATTACTTGCAAGTCCCTTATTGAATCAACAGGCTGTGCTTTCGGGTTATCGCTGGTAAATGATTCATAGAAAGTGCCAAGCAATTTAACCTGCTTTCCCTTCCTCGCTATAAATCCCCGAAGTCTGCGTCTGGAAACGAATATATTTTTATTTCTAATTCTGTTATTGAGTCTTTTACCAGAAATTGGTCAACTTCCGCACAAGAAACAAACAACATTTTTTGACCAGATTTATTGTTTGAGTCCATGCAAGACTCTTCTTGCGCTTCAAACTTGGTTTGAGGCATAATTAACAAAGACCTTTACTAATGGGTTAGTATAAGCGGTTGTTTCCAGTTGCAAGCAGGGATGACCGCTTATGCTCTAGGTAAATACTACTTGTCCCTTGAGTCAAATGTCAATCAGTTAGTCCAACCAGTTAATAGTTTTTGACATGAATTTAAAAGAGATGCGTAAAAATTCAGGATTGCGGGTAGAAGAGGTAGCTGCCGTAGTCGGCGTGTCTCACTCAACTGTGCATAATTGGGAGAATGGTAGAACTGTTCCAAAAATGAGAATAGACCAATTTGAGAAAATTCTTGAACTTTATGGCTGTAATTTTGGGGAATTGGTAAAAGCTTTTCAGGAATCAACAAAACAAAAGACTTCGTGCTAGTACCGCTACGGAAAAGTAAAAGTTAAAAGTCAAAAGTATTTTTTATCAAATATTCAATCATTTGATATAGGTGTGCTATTTACGTCCCCGCTGTACTAGTTTTTTATGATTAAGAAGCTACCAACAAATTATTAAGGGTATCTGTTACTTAAAATCTACCCATAAATAGACAAATAGACACTCCATGTCCAGATATAGTCTGTTGAGAAGATAAATAGAACAACCGAACATCTTCCTTCATATCGGTCACTGGGAAGGTGATGATCTAGAAGAATGTTTGTAAGAAGTAATTTTCAGTCGCGGAACAGCTAATTTTGATTACGAATTTAATGATGAATTGATACGTTAACCATGAAAATTAGAGTAGAAGATGCCCAAATCATCAAAAATATAGAACCACTACAACTGAGGGATTATTTGCAATCTCACGGTTGGTATGAAGATGGACAATTTCTTCATAATGCTACAATTTGGCACAAGCAAGTAGTAGAAGAAGGTGTTCACCGTAGGTGCGGCTTATTTGAAATCTTGCTTCCAAATACAACAAATGTAAGAGATTATATTC
>JBCBHT010000452.1:0-4231 GCA_038525335.1 Cyanobacteria bacterium J06621_15
GCTCCACTTGGGGAGACCCGAAGACCGCAATTTCCGCAATGCCAAATTTTTAATTTGGTAACTGAACCACAGAACGCAATAGCATTACTTTTTGACTATCAACTATGATGGCGAAGAAGCCGCGTTTGGATAGTTCTTCTAAGGTTTGATATGCTTCTTTTTGATTGCTGGTGTAAGTTGCTAGTAAGTAAGGTCGTCTTCCGTAGGATACAAAACCAACGTCTCCTTTTACTGCTCTACGAACGTCGGATGCTAGTTGAGGACGATTGTAATAATCTACTAGTACTGCATAACCGCTTCCTAAACGTCGTGGTTTATAGCTAACGGTACTTGCTTGTGGTCTTTGAGTTCCTGCTTGAGATGGTGTTGGTGTACCGGTGGGTCTGGTAGTAATTATTGCAGACAAACCAGCAGAATCTTTGATATATCTTGCCCAACGATTTGCATCGTCAATTTTTTTAAATCCACCGATACGAGTTACTGTGTCGTTGAGATATTTACAGGTATTTGTCTCAATTTTAGTTGGTAGAACTCGTTTTAACTGGGTTTGATTGTCTTTTGTGGGACTAACTACTAATAATAAATATTCACCTGTTCTGGGAGCTTGACAGGTTGGAGTATTGTTTTGAGCGGATGCGGAATTTATACCAAAAAATAAACCCGCTGTCGATAATGCTAAAGCGGTCGGTATTCTGAATTTACCTAAAATATTCTTACTTAAAATACTCTGTTTTATCGAATTCATAGTTTTATTCTCCTAATACACACCATAATTAAAAAACTTTATCAAACAAGAAGGGTCAATCGATTTTGGATTTTAGATTTTGGATTTTGGATTGTCAAAGGTCAAAGGTCAAAGGTTAAAGGTTAAAGGTTAAAGGTGTTAAATTCCCTCACGATTGATTACATAAATGCTTTTTCCAAATTACCAATTACCAATTACCTGTCTTGGAAATTTGCTCCACTTGGGGAAACCCCAAGACCGCAATTTCCGCAATTACCAATTACCTGTCTTGGAAATTTGCTCCACTTGAGGAAACCCCAAGACCGCAATTTCCGCAATTACCAATTCCCTAATTAAACCGTCGCAAGACTAGCTAAAGCATCGGGAATTTCTGCACTGGGAGCTTGAAATTCACCGGTTACTACATATTCCAATCTCAGTTTCAACCAAGTGATAAATTGAGAGTTGGTCGAAACAATCGCTGCTGCTGGTTGGGGACATTTTGCTTTGATTTCTGACATTGCTGCTGTTTCGAGAAAAGCTGGTTGTTTAACTAACCAAAAATCAATTTCTTTCTCTTGTTCGTGATAATGACGGGTACGCTCTTTTAAAACCTCTTCTAAAGGTTCTTCTTCTAATAAGAAGCGTTGAGAAGCTAGTACGTAATAGTATGTTTGCATTGTCACACTTGATAGATTGAATAGTTAATCCAACAGTAAATAAAAACAGGGACACAGGATATATTACTGCGTCCGAGTCCAATTTAATTTGAAGAATTGAAAGAACTAGTTAATTTTTTGAAAGGACAGCTAGTTGCTAGCTGCTGTGAGGTGTGCTGTGTTTGTGTTTCTTTACCAGAGAAGAAACTTTTAATAGTTCCCCAAATTGATTTACCTTTTTGATGCTTTCCACCACTCGTCAGCTTGGCAAAAAACTGACTGTTATCAAAATAGTGTTCCACATTAATAATTTTCAAGTCATCAGTAACTCGGGCAATGCTCATCCCTATTATCTCCACAACTTCCCCTGTAGGAGCATAGTCTTTGTAGCTACCATTAAATGTTCCCCAATGTCGCCATTTAAATGTAACGTTTGGTGGAGAACTGTAAACTTCTAAAACTTCCCATAAAAATCCTTTCGGAAATGCACTGCGAAACAATCTTCCGGAGGATTCAAAGTTTTCTTCAGAAGCTTTGTATTCCTCGGTGTCACCAATAAATAAATTATAAGTTCCAGCCGCAGAAACATCTTCGGCAGTAAATTCTTCACCACCGTTGCTGCTCATGCGAAATTTTTCGTTGACAACCGATAACCATTGTTGTGTATTGGTTTTGAAAGAAGCTTCCAATTCAAAAGCTCTGACCAAATTTTCCACAATAGCTTCTAAGGAACCCACCGGATGATGAATTAAACTTTCCGAAGCCAAACCTTGATTCGATTCCGAATAATCGGGAGCATTTCCACCCCTCCATTCGTTATCGATACTGCTTGCAATTACTTTATCTCTCTCTTGTACCCACAGCGGCAGATTCTGAGATTGTGTTGCACTCATATCACAATTAACAATTAACAATTACCAATTACCAATTACCAATTATCAATTATCAAGATATTTTTACTGTTAACTGATAACTGTTTACTGTATGTCCCTCCGGGACACGCTCCGCTAACACTGTTCACTGTTTTCCATGCATAATTTGCTTGATTTCTCTTACCGCTTTTTCCATACCAACAAGGGAAGCTCGGCTAACGATTGTGTGACCTATATTAAGCTCTTCCATGCCTTCAATGCAAGCTATGGGATAAACATTTGTGTAGGTAAGTCCGTGTCCGGCGTTTACTCTTAAACCGGCTTCTATGGCTTGATTGCAACCGTATGTTAATAAATCTAATTCCATATTCCGAGTTACTTCATTCTTCGCTTCTGCATATCTTCCCGTATGTAACTCGATAAATTTGGCTTTTACTTTGACTGATGCTTCGATTTGTGATTCCTCTGCATCGATAAATAAACTTACAGGAATACCAGCACTTTGCAGTTTATCAACAATTTTTTCGATTTTATTAATTTGACCGACAATATCTAAACCACCTTCGGTTGTGACTTCTTCGCGTTTTTCCGGTACTAGAGTTACATAATCGGGTTTGATATCTAGAGCAATATTTAACATTTCATCGGTAGCAGCCATTTCTAAATTCAGATGGGTTCTGACAGTTTCCCGCAGAATTCTGACATCCCTATCTTGAATATGTCTTCTGTCTTCTCGTAAATGCACTGTAATCCCGTCAGCACCACCTAATTCAGCTAGTACAGCAGCAGCTACGGGGTCTGGTTCTACGGTTCGTCTTGCTTGTCGAATGGTGGCTATATGGTCAATATTTACGCCGAGTGTCAGCAACCCTGTTGTCTCCCTTTTGCAGTTGGGTAAAAAATGATTTTACATCTTTTTTAGTGCTATTTCGGTGGAAGATTATTGAATTAGAGGGGGAGGAGGGGGAAGAGGGGAAGATTGAATCAAAAAGCCGTTTCTCTGTATCTGAATAAATTAGTAAAAGCCTATTAAAAATTAAATAATGAAAACAAGTGTAATCGCAATATTCAGAATCTTAGTAATATCGCTTAATTACTAAAAAATATTAAATATGAATTTATAAAAATTTAAGTAAAAGCGCGTATAAACACCCTAATTATAGTCAGTTAAAATTGGTTTAAAACACAGTCTATAAAAATTTGTATTAATTATAATTTCACGATGCAAACATTAAAAATAAGTGCGATTGTATTGGCGTTGGGAGTAGTTGCTTGCAGTCCAAAGGCTAATTCCACTGTTTTACAAAACAGTACACAAACTAAACCCGAATCTAATTCAGAACCTAAATCACAGCTATCTCAAGCAAATTTTCAAGATGTTGACAAATACTTTAATAGCGGCAAACAGCGATTTAAAAAAGGAGACTATCAAGGAGCAATCGCCGATTATACCAAAGCTATAAAAATTAATCCCAACTATGCCAATGCCTACTCCAATCGGGGCTTTTCTCGTTATAAGTTAAAAGATAATCAAGGAGCAATTTCTGATTTTACTAAAGCTATCGAAATTAATCCCAACGATTTTAAAGTTTACAACGAGCGTGGTAATGCTCGTCTTGATCTTAAAGATTATCAACAAGCAATCGCCGATTATACCAAAGCTATAGAAATTAATCCTAACTTTGCTTATGCCTATGTTAGCCGGAGTCTTGCTCATGCTGAATTAAAAGATTATCAACAAGCAATCGCTGATTCTACCAAAGCTATAGAAATTAATCCCCAATTAGCCGAATCCTACAACAACCGAGGTCTTGCTCGTCGTCGGTTAAAAGATAATAAAGGAGCAATCGCTGATTTCCAAAAAGCTGCTCAATTGTTTCAAAAACAAGGCAGAAAAGCACAAGTGGAAAAAATACTTAAGAGAATTGAAAATATCAAAAGCCAGTAAATTTGAATAATAAATTATTATAGAAAAC
>JBCBHT010000453.1:0-4220 GCA_038525335.1 Cyanobacteria bacterium J06621_15
GTTGCTATCTCCCTATCGCTTATTACCTATTTCAAGCTTTTACCGAAGCTGACTTTTATTTTTATGCTCATCAATATAGTTGTTTCTTATAGTTTTGCTTATAACTACTAAATAGGTATGACCTTATTCTTTTATACTCATTTATTCTAAGTAAATTCCAAGCAGCTTATTCCTACCGCTGCGAATTACAAATTGTACTTACTCTCCAATCCCTGCTCCCTAGAATTTCTAAATTTATTATCAAAGGACAGTAATGTTCAATTATGCAAAATTTTTGGGAACAATCAACATGATGTTGTAACCAAGAGTATCGTTCATCGAAAATATGAGAGCATTATTCTCCCAACAAAATAAAATTTATTCTCGCTTACTTCTTGTATTTTGTAGTATTTTATGCATATTATTGGTCATAACTCCAGTGTTCTCAGTAGATGGTCGGGAAAACTCAAAGCAGACCATTAATCAACTTAAGCAGGAACGAAAGCAAATTAAAAAGCAGCATCAAAATATAGTTAAGGAAAAAAAACGTTTAAATAATTTGCAACAAGAAGCTGAAAAACGTCTTGGTGGTTTAAAAGAAAATCTGCAAACTACCGATAGTCAGATTGAAGATAGCGAAAGACGTTTGCAAATAGCAACTCAACGACTTCAGCAATTACAAGCAGATTTAGCACAATCGCAAGTTTCTTATGCTGAACGTCAATCATCAACTGTTGCTAGACTTAAGTATTTGCAGCGTTCCCCAGTTAGTCAAGGATGGGCTGTTTTGCTACAAAGTCGCAACTTAAACGACTTTCTCAGCCGTCGTCGAAATTTAAAATTAGTTTATCAAGCCGACCAGAAAGTTCTGGCTAAATTAACCGAAGAAGCTAAACAAATAAAACAGCAAAAAACAGATATAGAACAGAAAAAAACCGAAATTTCCTTGATTCGTCAGCAATTATTAGCACAAAAAGCCGATTATCAAGGTCAAGCTGAATTACAAGCCGATTTAGTACAGCGTTTAAATGGCGATCGCATTGCTTTAGATGCAGCAAGAGTCCAGCTAGAAAAAGACTCTTTGTCTATAGCAAAGTTGATTCAAAGGAAAGTTGCTGAAGAACAAGCGAGAATCGCAGCTGCTAAAGCTAGGAGCAAAGCAAGAAACTTTATCCGTGGAAGCGGTATCATGGCATTACCTAGCAACGGCTATATTAGCAGTCCCTACGGTTGGAGGTCTCATCCACTTCTCGGTCGCGGTCGGTTGCATACTGGTATCGATTTCGCAGCCGGTTACGGTAGTACAATACGCGCCGCAGATTCAGGAACCGTCCTATATTCAGGATGGTACGGTGGTTATGGAAAAACAGTAATCATCAACCACGGTAAAGGAATTACTACACTATACGGACATGCTAGTAAATTATACGTAAAAGCCGGAGAAAATGTTAAGCGAGGTCAAGCAATATCAGCAATCGGTTCAACTGGTTTGTCAACGGGACCCCACTTACACTTTGAAGTTCGTAGAAACGGTACCCCAGTCAACCCTGCAAACTATCTTTAAAAACTGCGCTTAATTACCCATAGCTGGCTGGGTCTACGCAAACAAAGCCCCGTCTGCATGGGTCAGGTTAGGCGCATCTAAAATATAACAGTAACAGTATGTAGTTGATTTAGGGCGTTCGTGAAAACCGAAACCCATAACTATTAGGAATTCAGAGGTAGGAGTAAGAAATCAAGAATTTAAGATTTTCTCTTTCTTATTATTTTTATCTTTATCTTTCTCTTTATCTTTCTCTTTCTCTTCTACTTCCTTCGGTTTAATCAACTTATCCTCTTGAGTTATGGGAATAAAAAATTCCATTTTAGGACGACGAGTAAAAGGTTGGTCGCTACCTATTTGATTATTTGTAATTAAAGTTAGATTATTTGCTTTTGAAGTAATTCCACCTTGAAAAACTAAGTCTCCTTGGAAAGTCGCATTAGGTTCAATTTCAAGAGAAGGATTATCTAATGGTGGTTTCAAATTGTGTTTATTACCTAGATTATCGACAAGCACAACACCTTTACCATGTAAGTTAAGGTCGATGGTATGCCAAAAGCCATTAGTTACAGCTATTGTTACGATAGTACTCTCTTTCGTAAAAGAAATATTTTTTAATTCTCCTGTAGTACCGTTAAGATGTCCTACTCTAATATTCAATTTTTTCTCAGTTAGTAGCGTACCTGTTGTGTTTGTCTGACTTAAATTATCTTTACTATCAATATTTATGTTATTTATATTATTTATATTCTCCGAGATAATTCGCTGAACTCGTTGATTATTAAACACAAGTAAAGTGCCAATACAGGTTAACAATAAAATCGCAGATATTATTCCTAGTACAAAGCCAGTGTTGTCATTATCGGTTTCATGAACATCATCAATTAGTTTGTTTTTTAAATTATTTTTATCCATAGGTGATGCTTTAAATACTGTATAACTATAAAGTAACCATTTTCAGTATTTTCCTCGGTTTGCAAGGAGACGATTTTATTATTTTTTAGAAATTACAAATTTATAAATTACATAGATACACCTGAAAAATAAGTGTTGCGTGATTAGGCTGACAATATTTGTATATAAAAGCCAATAAAATTACTTATGTAGCCAGTAGAGAAAATAAAGGCTATACTGTTTATAAGTATCTGGGTGAAATATTGCCCAATTGTGTTAGGGCGCGTAGTTCAGTGGATAGAACATCAGATTCCGGTTCTGACGGTCGGGGGTTCGAATCCCTCCGCGCTCATTTTTGTCGAATAACAGATTATTTGTCGTCGTTAACAGATTAATGTCGTCTTAATGAATTATTGTTGCTGATTATTTTTTGGGCAGATTCAAACTTGAACTGCCTTAATTTTAATAAGGTTTACGTCCTAAGTTCAGTTTTGACCAATTCGATATAAAACGTTTAAATCATCCTTTAGAAAAATTATCTATTGAACTATACTGCGAATATTCACATCCAAATATTCATCAATGCCAAGTGATGATGCAGTAAAAAATTTGGTAAACTTTGTTTTTAGATAACATAAGTCAATGAATGTCCCTATTAGTCAGGATTATCAATATCAATTTGGTGGTAGTCTTCCGGCTAATGCACTCACTTATGTTACGCGCAAGGCTGATGCTGATTTATATCAAGCTTTGAAGGCTGGAGAGTTTTGTTTTGTTCTTAATTCCCGACAAATGGGAAAATCCAGCTTGCGTGTGCGGACGATGCAGAGGTTACAGGGTGAAGAAATTGCCTGTGTATCTATTGATTTGACGGCTATTGGGACATCTGGGTTGAATTCTGAGCAGTGGTATGCGGGAATTATTGATACTATTGCTAATAGTTTAGATTTAGATGAGTTAGATGAAAATTTTGATTTAGATGCGCTTTGGGATGAAAATGAGCGATTTTCTAATGTGCAGATTTTCGGTAAGTTTATTGATAAATTGCTGCAATTAATCTCCACGCAAATTGTTATTTTTATTGATGAAATTGACAGTATTCTCAGCTTAGATTTTCCCGTTGATGATTTCTTTGCTTTAATTCGGGCTTTCTTTAATCAAAGGGTTGATAATCCTGAATATCAACGCATTACCTTTGTGCTTTTGGGTGTGGCTACTCCTACTGATTTAATTCAAGATAAAAAACGCACTCCTTTTAATATTGGTAAAGGGATTGAATTAACCGGGTTTGAATTTACCGAGGCTTTACCTTTAGCAACTGGGTTTTCTGCCCAAAGTAATCATCCCGAAACGGTATTAAAAGCAGTTTTGGATTGGACGGGAGGACAGCCGTTTTTAACTCAGAAAATCTGTCAATTTGTGCGGCAAACTGCAACTGTAATTCCCGATGGTGAAGAAGCTGATTTTGTCGAGAATTTAGTTAGAAGTCGGGTGATTGAGAATTGGGAATATCAGGATGAGCCGGAACATTTTAGGACGATTCGGGACAGAATTTTAAAAAGAGATGAACAAAAGGCTGGATATCTATTAGATTTATATCAAAAAGTATGGCATTCGGGAGGTGTTGATACTGATAATAGTATTGAACAAAGTGATTTACAGTTAGCGGGAATTGTTGTTAAAAAAGATAGTAAGTTAAGGGTTTATAATCGGATTTATCAAAGGATTTTTGATAATCTTTGGATTGAGAAAACATTAGCTAGTTTACGCCCTTATGCCGGTAATTTTCGCCGGTGGGTATTAG